>CALHUZ010000220.1 GCA_938039305.1 uncultured Saprospiraceae bacterium | reverse complement strand
TTCTCTCTCTGACTGTGGCGATACATCAAATGGGCCCAGGTTTATCTGTTGCCCTTGATTAGGCATCGGCAGTGCTGTGTATTCATCATTTGGGATTTCAAATCTATCTCGATCATCCAATAAAGCCACATCCGCCACTTGTCCAGTATCAGGTGCTCCAGAGACAATCCACTCATTTATGAATCTTAATTCTCCATTAGTTAATGATCTACCTCCTTGCGGCATGAGGTCTCCGTATTCAGGATGATCATCATAGAAGTGAGCATAATCAGGATAGTTGATCTTCTCCCATAAGAAACTCGTATACACACTTTGTAATCCTTCGTTTCCGACAAGTATCAAGTCATCTGCCTTCGCTGCCGTGTTATGAGGTGGTCTATTGATAAGCTGGCTGTAGGATGCGTCTGAAGTAAGTATCAGATTAGACTGCTTAGAAGCGCTAGTACCTGCTTGATGGCAAGAGATACAATTCTTGTCCCAGATCTCTGATTGAATGATACCGTAGGTGCTATTGTCTTCGATTTCTTCTGGAACACTTGGGTCTATACCAATAGGATCATCGCTACACATGACAAGAGTCATCGTTATCAAAAGAAGAATTATCAGCTGTTTTAAGGTATGCAGGAAAGTCATATTAAACTTTAGATGTATTGGTATAACGCAAATACTCCATACTATGTATACAGCTGCTGAAAGCAAAGTTGTCTTGATAAAATTACACCGTTTAGACGGAAGTCGACCTTTTTGATTAATTCGTCTATAATCAGTTTATTCGCTACTGCAAATGTTTAGCCTCTGCTGGAAAAATTGTACTTTCATATGGAGAGTGATGTGCTTCTCTAAAAAATTACAAAATGCTACGATTTACTTACTTCTTGTTATTCGTTTCTCTTGGATTCATTACTCAGAGCACCGCTCAGGTGACTTCAGGAACAATGAAGATGGCTTTGTCTGACTTTGAAATGCCAGGTATGGAAGGCGATATGGGAGGTCAGATGGAGGAGATGATGAAAAGTATGAATATGACAATTCACTTTAGTCCAGAGAAACAAGTTACTGTCATCGAGATGATGGGGATGATGACCATGGAACAACACTATGATGATGATGTCATGACTCAGTACATGGATATGATGGGGCAAAAAATCATGATCAAAACACCGATGGATGCTCAGGATTTAGTAAAGCAATTAGGAGTCGACATCGGAGAACTCGAGAAGATGTACAATGTCAGCTATGACAAGTCTGACACTAAGGAAATCCTCGGTTTTAAGTGTTATCGGGCGGATATAGCAATGGACCTATCCAAAATGGCCCAAGGCCAGGAGATCCCAGAACAGATGAAGAATATGAACATGACTATGTATATCACTGAGGCAATAAAAATGAAGCAATTCAATATGCAAAATATGCCTGGTTTAGTGCTAGAAGGAACTCCACTCACTATGACGATGGATATGGGCATGATGAAGATGACTTATGAGGCATCCAGCTTCGATGAAAATGTAGATCCATCAATGTTCGAAAAGCCAGAAGGTGACTATAAAGAAATGTCTATGGAAGACTTACAGAAGATGGGTATGGGCTCTGGTGGATTTGGGTTTTAATACTGACCAGACACTACGATTTTTCATTGTTGTAAGCTGACTTTACCCACAACACTCATATCTCCTACACAATCTATGCACCACTTCCTTGTTTATAAGGCTGGTAAACGCAATATTTGCGCTTGCTTAAAATGTCTCGGTCACTGCAATTCATACCGATGTCATTAAAAACAAACAACTAAATAGTCATTCAGCCTATTAACTCTACATCATAAGAAATATTTACCATGAGTGAGATCAAAAATTGTGTCATTATCGGAAGCGGCCCAGCAGGATATACTGCCGCTATTTACGCAGCAAGAGCTGGTATGACACCTGTCCTTTATACTGGTCCAGAACCAGGCGGACAATTGATGATAACGACCGATGTAGAGAACTATCCAGGATACCCTGATGGTGTGATGGGGCCAGCGATGATGGATGAGTTTAAAAAGCAGGCTGAGCGATTCGGTACGGTCATCAACTATGAGATGATCTCGAAAGTGGACTTTTCTGGACCTGTGCATAAGATATGGACAGAAGGAGGTGAAGAAGTGCAGGCGCATACAATCATCATATCGACTGGAGCTAGTGCCAAATGGTTAGGTCTTGAATCGGAAGAAAGATTGATGAATAAAGGTGTTTCTGCATGTGCAGTATGTGATGGGTTCTTCTTTAAAGGACTTGAAGTCATCCTTGTCGGTGGTGGAGATACTGCAGCAGAAGAAGCGACTTACTTAGCGAAGTTGTGCCCTAAGGTGCACATGCTCGTAAGAAGAGATGAGATGCGTGCGTCTAAGATCATGCAGAAAAGAGTAGAAGATGCTCCTAATATTGAGGTGCACTGGAATACCGAGACCGTTGAAGTACTTGGTGATGATGAGGTAACTGGTGCAAAAGTTAGAAATAGAGTCACAGGCGAAGAGTCTGAAATCAAGGCAAGTGGCTTCTTCGTAGCTATAGGGCACAAACCTAATACTGGCATATTCGGGGATTGGTTGGAGAAGGATGAGACTGGATATCTGATCGTAACTCCCGGAACATCTAAGACTAAAGTCCATGGCGTATTTGCATCTGGCGATGCGGCAGATAAAGTCTACCGTCAAGCGGTTACTGCAGCGGGAACAGGCTGTATGGCTGCACTTGATGCTGAGCGATACTTGGTTGAGCAGGGAGTTATCTAAGATGTGCTTGAGTGACTGAGTGCTTAGGTGACGAAGTGCTTATGTACTTAGGTGATTTTGTGTTTAAGTACTTAACTTATTGAAACCATTTGAACTTGATACTTGCGCTTGACACTTGAACTTCAAAATTCTGTCGTCTGATCCTCTGTTTCCTATCTTGAACTTGATTCTTGATCTACAAAGAGTCTGTCGTCTGATATCTGCCATCTGATTTCCATTCCCTAATTAACCCATGAGCCCATTGTTCTTCTGAACTTGAACTTCCTTTTGCTACTTGAACTTCAAAGAGTCTCAATCTGCAATCTGACCTCAATTTCCACATTAACCCATTAGCAAATTAACTCATTAGCCCATTCCTATTTTCCCCAATTAGTAAATTAACACATTAACTCTTACTTTAGTTACATGAGAGCTATATGTAGTGTTTTGGTATTCTTATTCATGATTTCAGTGGTGGAAGGTCAAGAATCCAGACGTGCGTCAGCATTCAAGAACTTTCAATCTTTAAAATCCCTTGCTCTTAAAAATAGACCTGCCGGTCTACAAGAGACACCGTATAAAGAAATAGACGGGACCCCTTATTACTTTGAATCAATAAGTATGGCGGATCTCACACTGAATAGTGAAGAAGTCATAGAGCAAGTCCCTATGCGTATAGACTTATATGCAGAGGAGATGATAGCCAGGGAAAGCGACAATACGCTGATCTACCTTGATGCTAAGTACTATAAGGAGATATCCATAAAGAAAGGCGATGAGACGTTTGTCTTCAAAAAACTCAACCCTGAAAAGCCAGAGGCCTTTTTTCAAGTACTTGTCGAAAGTGAAGGATTGATTTTCCTTAAGACTAAATCAGTGGATCATGTGGAGATGTCGATGATTGTCTCCGGCCAGCGCCAAGAAGTCAATAAATTCAACCCAACTGAAGAATATTTTCTCGTAAGAGATGGAAAGGTGACTGATCTTAGTCTCAAGAAGAAGAAATTCTACAAAAGCTTCTCAAAGAAGGAACAGTCGACAATGAAGGCATATGAAAAGTCAGAAAAACTGAACCTTAAAGAAGAAGCAGAATTTGTGGCCTTAATCAAGCATCTTATTGCTCAAAACTAAGAGACTTACTGGGTGTTATTATAAAAGTTATTAGATTAGCAACTCATCGTCGTTAT
>CALHUZ010000219.1 GCA_938039305.1 uncultured Saprospiraceae bacterium | reverse complement strand
AGCTAAACCAGGCTGCCAAGAAGACTTGATGTCATCAGGACTCACGCCCTTCATCACTTGCTTTCTTAAAGCATCCGTACCTGCAAGCTTTTCAAAGAAGTTACTCTTCAAGAAGAATGACTCATCAGCGGATAGCTGAGTCTCGGTATGTGCTGACAAGAGATAGCTAAGATCTAAGCCTTTCTGTGCGTGTAGTCCAGTGGTACTCATCGATCGCAGATCTACCCCCTTACATAGCTTCCCTTCGTACTTAGGATATTTGGATGAAGTCATAGAGACTGGCGTATATGCAAAATCACCAGTCATAGATGGATGACCATACGCCTGAAACTGATGATCGGTTCCTCGGCCTGCACTGATCACTGTTCCTTCGAAGAAACAAAGTGATGGATATAGCAAGATGGATCTTTGGTTAGGAAGATTAGGCGATGGTGGTATCGGCAGTTCGTATGGTGTCTCATGTGTATAATGCATAACTGGCACTACGGATAGATCACAAGCGATGCCTTCGTTGAGCCACCCTTCGCCATTGATCATCAGTCCGTACTCTCCTATCGTCATACCGTACACGACCGGCACGGGATGCATCCCTACAAATGATTCAAATCCTTTTTCTAAAACTGGGCCATCTACATAGTGACCATTAGGATTTGGTCTATCTAAGATGATGACTTTTTTATCGCTTTCTGCTGCAGCTTCCATAACATAGTGAAGCGTAGATATGTATGTATAGAATCGAGCTCCTACATCTTGGATATCGAAGATCACTATATCGAGTTGGCCTAAATCCTCAGCTGCTGGTTTTTTAGATTTGCCGTAGAGCGATCTAATCGGTATGCTACCTTTGTATAAGCCATCCTTGATTTCTTCACCATTGTAGGCCGTTCCTTTAAAGCCATGCTCAGGGGCAAATATCATCCTTATGTCTACACCCAGTGTCATCAAGCTATCGACGACATGAATAACTCCGATGGTACTGGTATGATTGACCACAAGACCTACACGCTGCCCCTTGATCATCGGGAGATATTGCTCTATCTGATAAGCTCCAGGTAGAACAGTCCCTGACTCAGCGGAAGTAACTACTTCGAGGTTGGCAGAATTATTAGAATTATCTCTGCTGTCGCACGCACAAAAAAGAGAAAACATCGTTAACAAAAAGATCATCATAGAAGACCGAGTATTATTTATGAAGAAACGCAAATATGCCATTGTTGATATTGAAACTACAGGAGGTATGTACTTGCGTGATAAGATCACTGAGATCGCCGTCATTGTTACCGATGGCAATAAGATCTTATCAGAGTATCAAACCCTTATTAATCCAGAACGCTCGATCCCGTATCATATTACAGGTATCACGGGGATAGATACCGATATGGTGGCTGATGCCCCAAAATTCTATGAAGTAGCGAAAGCATTAGTTGAGCATCTTGATGGATGCATCTTCGTCGCACACAATGTCAACTTTGATTACAACTTCATAAAGGAAGAGTTCAAAAGTCTTGGATTCCCATTCAATAAAAAGAAGCTTTGTACTGTCAAATTAACTCGATCCGCTATACCAGGACTTCGCTCCTATGGCTTGGACAATCTGGTTGATCACTTTGGAATTGATGTAGCGCACAGACACCGAGCTTACGATGATACATTGGCCACATACAAGATTTTTAAGCACATCGTCACAGATGTTGTCGATGAACAGCACGTAGATAAGCTCATCAATGAAGGACTCGATGCATCTGTTCTACCTAAGGGCATGAACATAGATGATATACATGCAACTCCTGAGACTCATGGAGTCTACTATCTTTCCAACAATCATGAGCGAGTACTTTATGTAGGCAAGGCGAATAACATCAGAAAAAGGGTCTTCCAGCACTTTAGAAAGATCACTGTTAAGTCCAACAATATCTACAACTACGTCGACAAACTCCATTATGAAGAGACGGGTAACGAACTGACTGCTCTGCTTCTAGAACTATATGAGATCAAAAGGCTTAGCCCAGAGCTGAATAAGTCCTTGAAGCGGCAGAACTATTCTTATGCCGTTTATAAGAATCCAATTGCTAAGGAAGCCAAACATGTATTTATAGTTGGAAAGAACAACAAGTCGAATGACTTCAAATATGAAAAGCTAAAACTCTTTAGCTCTAAATATGGAGCTGAGACATTTGTGCAGAACTACATCATTGAAGAAGAAGTCTGTGCTCACTTTTTCAAATCACGTGCTTCAGAATTCATGTGTCATTGTGAAGGTGAATGCGAAAACTTCTTTGTAGATCCCACAGATCAATTAGACAACTTTGTAAGTTCTATCAAGAATGAATTTGAAGATGACTTTATTATTCTTTTGCCAGGGCGCAACGATGAGGAGCAATCATTTGTGATGATACACGAAAAGCGATTTTGGGGATTTGGATATGTGCCACACGATGAGACTATCTCAACAGGAGAGCATTGGAATGATTATGTATCTTATCAGTTTTGGTATCCTGAGGCGAATGGGCTGGTTAAGAATTACATGAAGAAGAATAGATGCAAGATAATTGAATTATAATCATAATTCAATGTGTTAATCAGGACTGAGGTAACTTGCTAATTGGAATTAGTGCTTCTAATATTCTGGAAATGAAATATTTTTGCTTCATTTCCCAATTACCACTTTTGTTAATTTGCTAGTTGCACTTCATAACTTTTGGTATTCTCTTCAATTACCTTTTTCAGATTAACAAGATTAGTCTCTTCTTGAGCTTTGATAGTTCCTCCCATTAATGCCATGATAGATTTAGAGAACATACCATTTCCTCGGGCGATCGTGGAAGAGCTGATTTTAGTACGGCCATTTTCGTCAGCTAACATTAATTTATAATCCATATCCATGAAATCAGATCCATATGTCATGGAGATGGATTCATTAGGTACAATGTCAGTGATGGTCTCTTCTATCTGCATCTCTGCTCCATTCTCAATAAAGTGCACAACAGATACTGCGCCAACAGTACCAGGCGTGCCGCTGATATGCTCTATCTTTTGAAATCCTGGCAACCAATCCGGCATCTTCTCTTCGTCCTGGGTGACTTGCCATGACTCTGATAAGGTTTTGTCAACTACTATATCACAATCATATGTCACTTCAGACTTTACCGTACCGATCAGTAAAAAAATAACAAGCAATGTTCCCAGAACACCGAGTATGTAAAGTAAGTACTTCATAGAATTGGATTTTAGATATTTAGAAACATAGTGCCTTTATGTCAAGACACCTGTATATGCCTATTACAAATATGATAAAATCCTAAGACTAAAGGAATTCCCCAATTCTAATCACAAGTACGGAGTTATTGACTGGTTCAGTTGTGAAGCAGCTTCAGCAGCACTCTTGTCGAAGTCTTCTCCATCACTTGCATAAATGATTCCTCTTGAAGAATTGATCAAGAGACCATAGTCATCATTCAAACCATTCTTCAAAGAGCCTTCGAGATCTCCTCCTTGCTTTCCGATGCCTGGCATCAGGAAGAAGTGATTAGGAATGATGTCTCTTACTTCTTTTATAAAGTCAGTCTTCGTGGCTCCTACTACAAACATAGTATTGCCAGCATCGCCGAATTCTGCAGAGCGACGGATGACTTCTTGATAGACTTTTCTGCCATCTGCGAGTGTTTGCATCTGGAAGTCTGCACTTCCTTTGTTAGAAGTCAGTCCGAGGATAATGACCCATTTGTCATTATATCCATAGAACGGTTCTAATGAGTCTTGTCCCATGTAAGGAGAAACTGTGATGGAATCAAAGTTATATGTTTCGAAGAAGGTGCGTGCGTAGAGTTTAGAAGTATTGCCTATGTCTCCGCGCTTGGCATCTGCGATTGTAAAGATATCGTCTGGTATCAAAGCCAAAGACTTTTCCAAACTCTCCCAACCTTTGACTCCTTGAGCTTCGTAGAATGCTATGTTGAACTTATAAGCGACACATTGATCTTTAGTCGCTTCGATGATTCTTCTGTTGAATTCTAATATCGGATCATCAAAGTTGTCTTTTATAAATTGTGGAATCCTTATTATATCAGTATCCAATCCTACACACAAAAGGGATTGCTTACTCTTTATTTTACTTACTAAGTCCTGTCTCTTCATTTAAATTGTTTCTATCTGCTATCGCTTTGTGTTGTAATCGTACTTTGAACAGAGTTAATCTTTAAGTGATTATAATCTAATCTTCTTTTGTCATTCAGATATCCGTCAAATTCACCTTGACTTGGAAAAGAAACAAGATGGATTTCATGAGGCAGTTCACCTGATGCAGTTATAAAATTATCCTTCGTAGGTCTGATACGATATAAAAGTACCCCATTGTACTCTTCCATCAAGGGGATCACATGTTCTTCAAATTCATAGAATTCTTTCTCTTTCCCGCTTTTCAAGAATATAAATTGAGTAACATGAATCATCATTCCTACTTGTTCACATGAACCATCTTCGTCTGATCATACAATTCATGTCGCAAAGCAACTTGCTGCACGAATCGCTCAGTCATTTTATCGAATATTTCAGCATGACCATGAGTATCAGATAACACTGCTGGCGTACCACTATCCCCACCTTCACGTATAGATTGAATCAAAGGGATCTGCCCCAAGACTACTGTCTTGTACTTCTTCGCTAATTCCTTAGCTCCTCCTTCTCCAAATATGAAATACTTATTGTCAGGCAGTTCTGCTGGTGTGAACCAAGACATGTTCTCTACGATACCAAGAATTGGAATTTTGATGCTATCCATGGCAAACATGTTAGTTGCCTTAACGGCATCCGCAACCGCCACTTGCTGCGGAGTTGTCACTACCACTGCTCCCGTGATTGGCACACTCTGTACTAATGTCAACTGTATATCTCCAGTCCCAGGAGGAAGATCTATAATCAGAAAATCCAGTTCTGGCCAGATGCACTCATTGATGAATTGCTTGATGACGCCACTTAATCTTGGGCCTCTTAAGATCACCGCTTGCTCTGGCTCTATGATAAAGCCGATCGATATCACATGGATACCATTCTTCTCTATTGGCACCAACTTAGGCTTACCATATACGTCTTGGATCTTAGGCTTCGCATCAACAAGTCCAAGCATCGTAGGTATAGAAGGGCCATACAGATCCGCATCCATCAATCCTACTTTATATCCTTGCTTCTGCAGAGACAAAGCGAGATTCACAGAGATGGTTGACTTCCCTACTCCACCTTTACCAGAACCTACCGCGATCACATTCTTCACTTGAGGCAAGATGGTTTTCGCACCACCTCCTTTATCATTACCAAAGTGTATATGTATCTCCGCATCCTTGAATGAATCCTTGAGCAATGCATAGCACTCTGAGTTGATGGCAAACTTCGCTTGCTGACCCATATCATTTACCGAAAGGGTAAACATGATCTGCTTATCAGTCACCTTTAGTGCACTAACTCTCTTACTCGATATAAGATCGACTCCTGTTGAAGGGTCTTTGATCTGTCTCAAGATGTCTACTACCTTATTGTTATCCATCATAGCGCTGCAAATTTGCCGTTATTCCTCAGACATTCAAAATCGTGGCGTGATAAGTACTAACAACTGAGAAAACTTGTCTCATACTTGTGTACTTTTCATTGTTTTTGCGTCTAAAGGGTATATATCAATTATGAAGTACCTAATACTAATAGCAGCCATAATGTTGAACTCAAGCGCCTTCGGACAAGGATTAAAGGATTTTAAGCTCTCAGAAGCTCTTTC
>CALHUZ010000218.1 GCA_938039305.1 uncultured Saprospiraceae bacterium | reverse complement strand
CCTAATGCAGCATCCTTGAGAGAGAACTTGTCAAAGCTTCTGATAAGCGCTACGCTAAGGCCAGTAACTATGAAAATGTTGAGTACAGGCACGATAGATAGAAAACCATACCATTTTGAACGCCCAACCTTTTCAGCTATCGCCATATAGTTTAAGACAGGGACTGCTCCCTTCCATGCTGGTAGTCCAAGCTTAGGGAAAAGCATATACAAACTTCCTGAAGTCAATATGATAGCAAGTAGAAGAAATAAAAGGATCGTCACAGTTAAGGCTTTATGATTTAATAGCGCAAATATAGAAAAGGCTGCCTGTTATAGCTTTCTTAATTAAGACAAGCGCTGACTTGGCATCTGCTAAAGCCTACAATCTATATACATAAGGAGCAAAAATGGTCTAATCCTCCTGATTTTGTAGAGATTTCGAATAAGATGATCGACGAAGTGAATTTTTTTTATTAAAATATATATATGTAATATACTGATAGTCAATATGTTACAAGACATTTAGGAAGTGATTTTAATAGAGTCTACCACATATTCAATAAATAATATATTAAATATTATGCTAATATGATTGTCCTGTATATCTTTGTCACATCTACCAGCGATAATAGACCCTAATAGTATCGCATCGAGAGAATCACTATACGTATGTGTATAGCAATATGATCTTGATAGCTTTCAACGTAAGGAACTACAAACTCACCCGAAAGTCGCCTCTTTCTCATGGTCGCTTGTATGCCTTAGTTGCAAAGGATACGCAATTACAATTCAAATAAAGCTACACCAGGTTAACTGGTACAAACTAAGGACACAATGAGGAAGCGTATTAGTCAATTTATCAAATGTCGTCACAGAATGAGTCTATTCTTATCTGTGATTTTAGTCGTTATTTCGGGCAATCAAGGTGCTGCCTTGGACAGTAAGGAGAGCATACTTTCATTCGAAGAAGTAATGATGGGAACAGGGAGTGACACATGTGTCTCGCTCGATTTTACAGTTATACCATCACCATCACCAGATAGTATCTGCTTTGAATATACAGCTACGAATCTTTTAGATGACACATTGAAGAATGTAAATCTGATTACTGTTAATATCGCACTCTTCCCTACAACAACAGTGAATTTTGGGACACCTGTTGGAACACTCTTGCCTAATGGCACAGTTCTTCCCGGAGCAAATCCTGCGACAGGAAGCGGCACATATGTGCTCACCGGAAGTACATGTAGCCTAATCACTCCGGCAAATCTAAGTGATGGATTTTTGTTAGGCCCAACTGTACAAATCTCAGGGGAGACAAACACTATTCCTCCTGTTAGTTTTGAACAGCTGATTAGCCCTATTTCATGCTTTGGTGTGACATTGACATGTACTAATTATAATATAAGTCTGGACGCAGAGTGTGAGACATTACTTACACCTGAGTTATTGCAGATTAACACTAAAGTGCCATATGAATATCTACGTGTAAGGATTCAAGAAGAAGATGGTTCATTCAGACCAACAGCTATGGTTGACGATAATGACGTCGGAAAAGCTGTTAAGGTGATGGTGGATGTACCTGGTTGTTCTGATGACGTAGCACCATGCTGGAGTTTTGCCAACATAGAATATAAGTTAGGTCCTGCTCAGATATGTACTACTGACACTGTTAGCTGTGCTCAGCAGATAGCAATGAATGACCCAATATTAACTTTCGCTTGTGGCAATACACAATTCATCAGAGGTGAGGTAATAAGGGAGGATCTTTGTAAGACGAGTGATTTGTTTATAGCTAAAGAGACGATTACATATGCAGTTGCTGATGGATTTGGAAATGTATCTGATACTTGTACGCAAGTTAGATATATCAGAAAGCCTGATCTTGAGAACAACTTGGCAAACTTGACATTCCCACAAGATACTGTTGTGTCATGTGATGCAGCATTGTTCCTTGAAGATGGATCTGTAGATCCTAATATCACTGGAGTTCCATTATTAGATGGAGTACCACTTTTCAAGAATAGAGATATACCACAAGCATGTAACATCTTTGCAGATTTTGAAGATGTACAAGATCTTGATGTTAACTGTAGAAGAACTATCATCAGACAATGGAAGATCACAGAATGGAGATGTGATGGAGGTTCTTATGATGTGCCAAGTGGTATGCTTTTACAACGCATCGTACTTAGAGATACAACTGCACCAGCACTTTCAATAGTTAGTACGCTGCAAACATTATCAGTGAATGAATTCGGATGTTCTGCTTTATTCACAGTGCCTCCAGCGACTGCAACAGATAACTGTCAGCCAGATAGTACAATTGAAATAGAAGTTAGATACCCTGGAGGTTCTTCACTAGTGAGCGATATAAATAATACTACGATTAGCCTACCAATTGGTACAGACAATATAGTAGAGTATATAGCGAGAGATAGATGTGGTAACGAGAGTAGAGATACGCTATTAGTAGATGTAGTAGATGTTACTCCACCAGTTCCGGTATGCCTTAGAGATATGGTTGTATCTATCACTCAACAGTCTGTGACTATAGGTGTAGAAAAGTTTGACGAGAATAGTTATGACGATTGTGGTGTAGAAGATATATGTGTAGTAAGAATGGATGATCGCGTGCTTTTAGCAAGTATCGATAATGCCGCGGGTGAAGCTCGATTTGATGTTTTTGATGCAGCATTGCAAGCAAGAGCAAGTGGCTGTTATAGAGATTACAGCGCATATGCCTACACAAAAACTACAGGAGGGCCATTATTTATAAGTCAGAATACAATCTGTACTCCTGAAGTTGTTTTCTGCTGTAAGGATTCAGGTCTTGATATACCTGTGATACTTAAGGTAACTGATGTCTCAGGAAATTCTAATGAGTGTATGGTTATGGTTGGGGTACAAGATAAGAGTGCACCTACGATCACATGTCCTACCGAAGAGATTGTAGTGTCTTGTGATTTTGACTTTGATGAAAATGGAGATTTAAATACGCTATTTGGAACTATCGTAAATGGAAGTACTCCAAATGCATTGGTGATACCGAGTGAGTTTTTAGTTGATAGTTCTGGGCCTTTAGTAACTGGAACATATGTGGACAATTGCTTTGTTGGTGATATTATAGAAGATAGAACTGTAGATAGAGATAGTATCTGTAGAACAGGTTCTATAATTAGAAAATTCAGCATTGTAATCGGAAATGATACCTCACTGGTATGTGAGCAGTTGATACGAATTGTTGGGGATCAAAACAACAATCCTCTTTCATTCGCATTTTTTCCGGAGACAGAGGAGTTATTAGCGGAGAGTCCAACTGATGTCAAAGATTTGGCAAAGCAAAATCCTCCGGTTGTAAAGAATGCAGGTTGTTCTTTAATTGGAATAGGATTTACAGATCAAGCATTCCATGTTGAGAATAGTGACTACTGTACTAAGATCATTAGAACATGGCAAGTGATAGATTGGTGTCGCAATCCAACTGGTCTAATAGAATTAGATAGTTCTCAAACAATACTTGTTATTGATAACGAGGCACCAGAGATAACTGTTAATTCAGGTGTTACGATACCTCAGCCAGTAGCACCAGATAAAATAGAGTTGACAGCATCGGCAACTGATAATGTTATTGCTAATCCAAGATATTTGAATTGGTCATATGAAGTTTATAGAGGAACTGCTACTACACCTTTCCAAACAGGGGAGATAGGTTACAATGACTTTAGAAATAGCCAAGCGATACTTGTGCTTCAAGGTTTAGCCTTAGGAGACTACACTGTGAAGTGGATCGTAAGTGATCAATGTATGAATGAAGATTCTGTAGATCAAGAGTTTACAATAGTTGCAAGTAGAGACGAGGTTAATTTAGTAGGACAGGTATTGTTCTCAAGAGGTGGTAACATGGATGAGGTTGAAGTGTTCTTAACAGAAACTGAAGAGGCATACAGTGGTGCTGCGATGAGTGTGACTGACACAGAAGGTGGATATGCATTTAATAACATGCCTTTGGGTGGTCACTACTTTATAGATCCTGAAAAGAATGATGATCCGCTTAATGGTGTGACAACTTTGGATCTAATATTAATTCAGCGTCATATTCTCGGTCTATCAGTTATCGAAGATGCCAAGCTACAGATAGCTGCTGATGTTAATGCAGATAGAAGAATTACAGCGCTTGACCTTGTTGAGCTAAGAAGACTACTACTTGGATATACAGACAACTTTACAAATAAAGATAGCTGGACTTTCATTCACGATGAGCAAGACATAGAGGATGCGGTTAGATATAATGCTCCACTTGAAGAAGTATATGAGATCGATGCTCTTGAAAGTAATATGGATGTCACTTTCATAGGTATAAAGACAGGAGATGTATCAGGCGATGCCATCGGGCACTCTACTGGATTTGCATCTGGAAGATCGACTCGATCTACAACTTGGAATTATACTGCAACTAGCATAGACAATGGTCTTGTGAAAGTAGATGTAAGCGTTCGAGAAGCAATGACGCTTAATGGATTTCAAACTAATATCTCTTGGGATAGTGATATGAATCTACTTTCTGTTGAGTCTGGAGAAATAAACTTGACTGAAGAGAACTATAATTTAGACAAGGGTGTACAAGGTACATTGCCAATGTCTTATGATGTTTTAGAAACAATTGACTTAGCTGAATCAACTATACTTTTCACTTTAATATTTGAAAGTGAGAAGTCTCACAAAGATGTTGTAATCTCTCTTTTAGAAGATAGATTAGGCAATGAGATGTATGATGATTCAGAGGTGATTGAACTACAACTTGTTAAAGAATCGAATGCTGAAAGCTTAATACTGAGCTTAGCACAAAATACTCCTAATCCGTGGTCAGAAGCCACAGTCATTAGTGCAGATATACCTGTAAGAGGCGAAGCAGTCTTAAGAGTGTATGATCTACATAACAGATTAATTCATAAAGAGTCACGCGTGGTCGACCGCGGTACTCAGACATTTACAATCAGTAGTGATCAGGTGAACCAAAGTGGTTTGTACTTCTACGAGGTTGAAGTGGGTGGTTTAATCGCAAGAGAAAAAATGATAAGAGTGAATTAGGCGAGATAGCTTTTTATTTGAGTTAAGCCCTGTTACTTTAAAGTGACAGGGCTTTTTTATTTCACGTTTTTCTCTTTCCATTCATATTTATGATGAGTCTGTAATTTGTATTTAGTGAGTTGTTCGTATGGTTAATGTTTGGTTAGAAATTTTTTCAATAAAAAGATATATTATAATTCTTTTATATATATAAATTATACATATATTTGACTATACTTTGGTGCCCTCTGAAGTATTTCCGTGAAGACGATAGTCTGTTAACCAAGAGACATCGTTTTGTCTTGCTATCGTTGTTCCAGTTCATTGGTGTCGATTAGTCCGTAGTGATTGATGATGGAGTATTTAGTTACTCACTCATTAAAACGTCTAATGGAAAATGCGGTAAATTACCCCAACAACCCTCGTACCTATAACATTCTTTCTAAGCGTAAATTTCGATATTTTTTAGCCTTACAATTCTTTATTGTAATGTCTTCTTTGTTAGCCTTTACTTCAACGTGGGGCACTCCAAAAGAGAGCAATTTGGCCAACACAATCATTGAAACATGTGATGTTTCTAATAACTTATCAGTTGATAAGAACTTTCTTTTCAATAGTTATGAAGAAATTATGGATTGTGACGGTATAGGTGGTTTTACCTATATAGAATTCAAAGCTGATGGAATAAGGGATCTCGAAGATGAATACCGAATCGGAGATATTCCAGTCAGTGATATTCCAATTTCAATTTATGACACAGAAGGAATGCTTGTTGCAAGTTTGATTTCGGATTCATTAGGCCAATGGTCTTTTATCCCGGATGAGAACCACGGAATGCAATTTTTAATCGAATACACAGTGCCACCTGGATATTATGCAGGCCCGCTTGGTACTGATAATTGTTCAAATATTGAATTTACAAAAGTGGGAAAATGTGATCATGTATTTATGATATCATCTCCAGATGAGCATTGTCAAGATAACCCGACTATGATATCGTCTTGTTTTCCAAATGACCAAGATGCTGCTCCAAATGATGTAATCATAGCCTTTGATTATAATCATACTGCTCCATATGTGGGTCAGCAGGAATCATACCCACCTTATCTCTATCCGAGCGCGCACCAGCCTGCGTCAAAGGCAGTTTTGGCGCAACATTCTGATGTAGGTGGTGTCAATGGACTTGCTTGGAGTAAGAAGCATGAGTTGATATTCTCTGCTATTTATCACAAATACGGGATCTCTTCTAATGCTGGTAAATTTGGAAAAATATTTACTACCACCACTGCTGGGGTTTCTAATGAATGGCTTGATCTAAATTCTTTGCTCGGCGCGGGTATAAGTGGGGTTGACGCGGATGCAGCTGATCCTAGCGCAGTTGGATTCGTTGGCGTATCAGAGTTAGATATATCAGATGACTTTACTAAACTCTATGCTTTCAATGCGAAGTCTAAAGAAATATTTGAAATAGAAATAGGTGAAAATGGAGAAGCTCCAACTGTCGCAAGTCAAATCAAAAGATACTCTATTCCGGAGCAATGTGGCTCAACAGCAGTTGGTGGATTAGCATTCTTTAAAGAAAGAATTTACTTTACAACTACATGTACAGGACCTGCTATCGCTAATCTTGGTGGCAAGTTATATTCATTCGATTATGGAGCGGACCCTAGTACAGTGGTATATAAAGAAGAAATTACTTTGGATTATTCCGACTGGGTCATGGCACCACGTAAAATTTGTGGCGGACTATGTTGTTGTCCTTCATTTTTTACTGCTGATTATACTGAATGGAAGGCTGTTCATACCCCTCAAGACTTTGCTCCAATGTGTTATGACATTGCATTTGATGTAAATGCCAAAGGTGAGATTGGAATTACAATTGGTACAAGAAATAGAGGTAATGAAACAATTGATTTTAATAATAATCCAGATCCTACAGTAGGAGGGTATATGCACCGTGGATCTATGGATGAAAGTGGAGACATATCACTTGAAGTAAATGGTGAAACGGGACATCTTATCACTGGTTTGTTATCAACAAGTGAAATATATTCAAGAGGTCAAGCTAATGCAAAGTTTTATCATGGCGAAGGACTCGAAGGTGCTATGATGATGGGAGCTTTAGCAGTTATCCCTGGTTTTAAAGAAGTGGCTAGTCCTGCAACCGATGGAATGATCGGTGATTACGATAGTGGAGTTAGTTTTCATAGTCTAACTAATGGGCTAAGAACTAGAGATAATAATATCATACAAGGACGTGCTTCCAGTTTTGCAAAAGGAATCTCTTGGGGAGATATTGAGCCGATGTGTGAACTTCCTCCGCTCAGTATTGGAAATTTGGTATGGTGTGATATTGACGGAGATGGTATTCAAGAAGGTGGGGAAAAACCCATTCAAAATGTTATTGTAAATATCTATGAAGATACTAATGAGAATGGAGTAATTGATATCGGAGAGGATACACCAATAGCAACTGATACTACTGATGAAAAAGGTAATTATAACTTCACCGATGTCAATCACAGTATAGAATATAATACAGCCTATATCATAGCTCTGGATAACCCAAGTGATACACTCATCGGCGGAGCTTTGTATAATGCTATTTTGTCTGCTGACAGTATAGGTATTAATCGTCAGCTTGACTCTGATGGTATAATTAATGCGACTGGATTTGCCCAAGTTGCTTTTGTTACCCAAAGTTGGGGGCAAAACGATTATAGTTTGGATTTTGGCTTTCAATGTCCTGTTTATGATCTGGCCTTAACTGTTGTGACGGATCAATTAATTCCAAAGTCGATAGGAGATACGATTGAGTATGTCATTAGTGTTTATAATCAAGGAAATGAACAGAGTATAGCAATCGATTCATTGAATATTGCGAATAACTTTGGTGATGGGCTCATATTTAGTTCAACAATTAATCCTGGCTGGACGGGAAGCGCACCTACAGTTTCTTATGCATATACAGATCAATTAGAATATGGCCAAAGCGATTCTGTAAGTATTCTTTTGATCATTGGGCCAAATGCAAATAAAGAGTCAGTTTTTACAATTTCTGAGATTCTCTCTGCTTTTAATAGTAGTGGTCAATCAGTAGAAGATTGTGATTCTTACTTTGACGGAACACCAGACTTTTTCAATGATTTTGGTGGCGATTTTTTCAGTGATGATAACAATGAGATTTTTGAAAATGGAAAGTGCTTAGAAGATGAAGATGATCATGACAGTGAATATCCTCCTGTTATAGATCTTGCACTTGCTCTGACAAAGGAAAGTGACGGCCCTTTTAAATATGGAGATACAGTAAAGTTTACCATCGATATATGTAATCAAGGGTATCTCACGGCAAGTGATATAGCTGTGGTTAATTACATGCCGAATGGGTTTATTTATTTGCCGATGAATGATGATTTGACTCCCCAATGGAGCCTTTCTGGCTCTGATGCATCATTAGTCATCCCTGATCTTTTACCACAGGATTCCTTTGTTAGTGTTTGCATATATCTTCAAATAGATACTGCTAACAGTAATATCGGTTCTGCTTGGACTAATTACGCTGAAATAGTTTCGATGAAGGATGCTTTTGGTCTGGATCAATCACCATTTGACTTTGATTCTACGCCAGATTTAAATAAGGAGAACGATGGAGGCGGAAGCCC
>CALHUZ010000217.1 GCA_938039305.1 uncultured Saprospiraceae bacterium | reverse complement strand
ATCTGGAAGCCAATTGTTTTCTAAGGTTAAGTTATAGAATATTGATTTGGCTCCAGCTAATTCAGCCGTTACTCTATAGCTTGGGTATCCTGGATTAGGAACCAAGACTTCATCTCCTTCATTTAGAAAAGACATGCTGATGTGCATGATGCCTTCCTTTGATCCGATGAGTGGAAGAACTTCTGTATCAGGATCTATAGTCACATCCATCATGCGAGCATAGTGAGATGCAAATGCCCTTCGTAATTCTGGAATCCCTTTATAGGATTGATACATATTGGCTTTTGGCTTTTCAGATGCTTCTTGCAAAGCCTTTATAACTTCTGGAGGAGGAAGTAGATCTGGACTGCCTATACCAAGATTGAGAACGTCATCACCTTGAGCGTTCATATCAGCTATCTCTGCCAGCTTAGTGGCAAAGTAATAAGCCTTCACTTCACCTATGCGATTAGACGGCTTGATGATCATGGATGATTGCTTTTGTGTAAACGCCTAGTTCCTCTAAGCTTGTAGTTACAGTCTTGAGATCCTCCATACAGTTTTCATATTGACCTATCTGATCAAATTCTAAATCAAGGTGGAAGTAATATGTGTTCATTTCTCCCATGACAGGAAAAGATTGCAATTTGCTGATGTTGATTCTATGATCAGATATGTGCTGTATCACTTTAAGTAAGCTACCATGACTATGAGGTACTCTAAAATAGATGGAAGCTTTGTTTGCATTGCCAAGTGAGCTGTACTCTGCTTGTCGTGATATTATTATAAAACGTGTATAGTTTACTTTGGATGTTTCTATGTCAGAAGCGACGATTTCTAAATCGTACGTTGATGCGGCTAATTGACTTGCGATAGCGCCCACTCCTTTCAGTTTTTCTTCTGCTACTTTTTGTGCCGAAAGTGCAGTGTCTGCAGATTCAACGAGCGAAATGTGTCTGTGCTGATTAAAAAAATCGGTACACTGATAAATCGCCATCGGGTGCGACTCAACAGTATGAAGATCATTTATAGTTTGACCGGGAAGTGCCATCAACTGATGGCTGATCCGTAAGTATGCTTCTCCTGAAATCCAAAATCCATGCTCTCTAAGTATTCTATAATTCTGAATGATACTTCCTGCGATGCTATTTTCAATAGCCATGACACCGTAGTGTATTGATTCATCTTCACTTAAGATCTGTGCTAAGACGCCAAAGCTTTTAGCCGGAACTATCTCTATATGATTATGTCCAAAATAGTTTCTGGCTACTTCGTCATGGAAGCTCCCTGGGAAACCTTGAACAACAAGTTTTGTTTGTCTCTTCATTTTAATTATGCACTAAACAAAAAAAGAGCCCCACTTTGTAGGACTCTCTATATCTAAACATATGTAATAGCTATATCTTTCCTAAAGCGATGATTCGCTAAAAAAATAGAAACTAAAACGATATGTATTATTCTTTCTCATTGATACAAATCTATACCCTTAATTCTCTAAAATCAAATTTTGCGCCTTTTTTTAAAGTTGTCGACGCAACTATTGCTATATGAATATATAAGATAAATCACCATGAATGTGGTCATTTAGCTCAACTCACGTTCAGATTTTTGGCCATTATACTTTTGGCTTTGCGGCTGATGACATATCCCACAGGGATACCTTCTATCTTGCTTTCTAACCATGATATGATATCGAGATATAAGAATGGTCTTCTTTCAAACTGTGTTTGTTCTATACTCTTTAGTTCAATGTTGAGTTTTAAAAACTCCTTTTTCAAATCCTCTTCACTAATCTTAGGGATCTTTCGCACAAAGATTAAGATTGATTTTAAGGCGGGCTGCAAGTGTTCTATTTTAGATAAGTATCTATAAGTCGCTTTTATTTGATGAGTAACGAGGGCTTCATTGCCGAGATCAAAGTGCGCGATAAGGTTGAGGATTCTAGCGAAGCACTGAATGTCCTCTCTGAAGTTAGGATACACTTGATTCGTGATAGTGTGTAGATGAGATATAGTATTGCTCAGATCACCTTGGCAAAAGTATATCGATGCTATCTTATAGTTAAAGACTATGATTCGATTAAGGTCCCAATCAAATATATTCTTGTCAATAGCTTGTGATATCTGATCGACGTATTGAGAACCTCCGATAAAGTTGCCAGTGAGAAAGAACTGATTTATACCATGAGTGTATTCAATAAGCTTAAAAGTGGAGATCTGATCTCGGTTCATCGTTTTCATCTGCTCATCACCTAGTCTTAATAACTCTTCATACATGGGTGCGAACTTGTCATATCGCTGAGCCATAAAAAGAGAGTTAAGCACATTGTGAAGCCCCTTGATATATAGTGTGAGTTCTCTATGTTGCCATTCTGGATTGTCGATGTAGAGATCTACCCATCGTTGCGCATACTTATAGTTATTAGCAAAGTCCTGAATCATGTTGAAGTACCATACATATGATTGATACAGATAGACTTTGCCGTAGAAGTCTAAGCTTTCAGGATCAACATCTGGCAGGTTATTTTTAAAGTAGTCGGTGATAAAGTCATAATCTCTATCATCCTTGACGTATCCGTATTGTAGGTAAAGACCGTATAGAGATAGAGACAGGTTAGAAAGCTTATGATTTACAGAAACTTGTCTAAGCGCCTGATTCGTTTGGTCCTTCAGTATTTTTGCTTTGGGATACATGCTTCCAGTGATATAGAGACCCTCTATATGTTTTTCGATCTCGAGGACTGCCAAAACGGATAGGCTTCTTTGAGACTCAAGTGCCATCTTTTTTGTTTTCTCCAGTAGATCTAGAGCTGCGTTATACAAGCCTTTACTATGTAATATGATAGCATAGTCGATGTTCTCTCTGATGGCGATGCTGGTATATGTATTTCTTTTTTGTTGTCTTAGACTGGAGAGTAGTTGCTTGTATAGATTTGACTTAAGATTAGGGAGCTGTTCTTTTTTGATAGAAGGGATTTTCTTGAGGATTTTGGGCTCATCGTATTCTCTGTTTTTTTCAAGAAAGTCGAACAGACTTATAAATAACAATTCATTCTTTACCCCTTTCTTGGTAGAAGTAAGCTTAAAAGCTCTCTTTTCAGAAGGGTTCATCCTTGATATGAGCTTTAACAGATGGTCTGTAGAACGCCTGGGCATTGTATATTGGGGCTATATAAATATCAGAAAATCAATTACTTATCTAAAAATATACCTATTTGGAAATTGTAGAAGATTTATTTTTTGATTCGCTTTATGAAGGTGCGATAAATATCTTTATAAGGCAATCGGTAGATAGCGTATAGTAGAAGAAGATGAAGCAGATACAAATATTCGACACAACACTAAGAGATGGGGAGCAAGTCCCAGGTTGTAAACTAGATCGTGACCAGAAGTTACGTCTTGCAGGAAGGTTAGAAGAGCTGGGTGTCGATGTGATCGAAGCGGGTTTCCCGATAAGCAGTCCTGGTGATTTTGCAGCAGTTAAGGAGATTGGTTCTTTAGTCAAAAATGCTTCTGTTTGTGCCTTGTCACGAGCGATAGAAGAAGACATAAAAGTAGCTGCAGAAGCTTTGGCAACTGCTAAGAGACCAAGAATTCACACTGGTATCGGAACTTCTGATTCGCATATCAAGGACAAGTTTAAGACGACAAGAGAGAAGGTCATAGAGCGGGCGCAAGGAGCAGTGAAGTATGCTAAGTCATTTGTAGAGGATGTAGAGTTCTATGCAGAAGATGCTGGACGGACCGATAATGCCTATTTGGCGCAAGTGATACAGGCAGTTGTAAATTCTGGAGCTACAGTGCTGAACATCCCTGATACAACTGGTTACTGCATGCCTGAAGAGTTTGGTGCTAAGATCAAATACCTAACAGAGCATGTCAAGGGTATAGATAAGTGTACGATATCTGTTCATTGTCATAATGATTTAGGTCTCGCTACTGCAAATTCTATAGCAGGAGTACAGAATGGAGCAACTCAGATAGAGTGTACTATGAATGGTATCGGTGAGCGTGCTGGCAATTGCTCTTTGGAAGAAGTAGCCATGATCCTGAAGCATAGACTCGGTGATCAATACATAACTAATATCAATTCTCGATTACTCAACCCAATCAGTAGAGAAGTATCTTCGGAAATGGGCATGAATGTTCAAGCCAACAAAGCCATAGTTGGTGATAATGCCTTTGCTCATTCTTCAGGTATCCATCAAGATGGAGTGATCAAAGCAAGAGATACATATGAGATCATTGATCCAAGGGATGTTGGAGTGGATAGATCGATGATTGTACTTACTGCAAGATCTGGCCGTGCAGCACTTGCTTATAGATTCAAAGAACTTGGTATCAACCTTACCAAAAGAGAACTTGATGCAGCTTATAAAATATTCTTGGAAGTAGCTGATGCAAAGAAGTCAGTAGAAGATGCTGACTTGAAAGTGATCTGGAAGAATATGGGAGTAGCAGTTGCATAAATAAGACGACAATAAAAAAAGATAGATTATAGGCCTGCAAAGTTATTTGTGGGCATTTTTGCAATAAGAAATATTGAAGAATAAAGAATAGATGGGAAAAACACTTGTAGATAAAATCTGGGAAGCACACAAGGTTCATGAAGTTGAAGGTGCTGAAGTGATTTATATAGATCAGCAATTTTTGCACGAAGTGACAAGTCCTCAAGCATTTGATGGATTGAGAAAAAGAGATAGAAAAGTTTTTAGGTTGAACAAGAACCTAGCTACAGCGGATCATAATGTTCCAACATGGGATCAACACCTTCCTATAAAAGAACCACTAAGTAGAAAGCAAGTCAAAAAGCTAACTGATAATTGTGAAGAGTTTGGTGTACAGCTTTTTGGTCTTGGACATCAATACCAAGGTATCGTACACGTGATAGGGCCTGAGCTTGGATATACTAAGCCAGGAATGACTATCGTATGTGGAGATAGTCATACGAGTACACATGGAGCTTTTGGAGCTATAGCATTTGGTATCGGTACGTCACAAGTTGAGCAAGTATTAGCGTCTCAGTGTCTTGTGCTTAAGAAGCCAAAGAACATGCGTATCACTATAGATGGTCAATTGCAAAAAGGAGTGCTATCTAAAGACATAATCCTCTATATCATATCTAAGTTAGATACAGGAGGAGCTACAGGTCACTTTGTAGAATATGCTGGTAACGCTATCACCGACCTTTCGATGGAAGCAAGAATGACAGTCTGCAATATGAGCATTGAGATGGGTGCAAGAGGTGGATTGATAGCACCTGATGAAACTACAATAGACTATGTAAAGTCAAAGTGGTCAGGAGAGCAGAGTGAACTTGCAGCAGCAGAAAATTTTTGGTCAACACTTCATACAGATGAAGATGCAAAGTTTGATGTAGAGTATCATTTTGATGCAGGAGATATCGAGCCGATGCTAACCTACGGTACTAATCCAGGTATGGGTATGAAGGTTACAGATCATATACCAGCTTCTGCAGATGCGAAGCCATTGGCGTATATGGGACTCAATAATGGAGATTCATTGATGGGCAAAGAGATACAACATGTCTTTATAGGTAGTTGTACTAATGGACGTATCGAAGATCTTAGGCTTATAGCTGATTTTGTAAAAGGGAAGAGCAAGTCTGACAATGTAGAAGTGATGATTATTCCTGGATCTAAGCAAGTTGAAAAACAAGCAAAGGAAGAAGGATTAGATAAGATATTTGCGGCAGCTGGATTTCAACTTAGAGAGCCTGGCTGTTCTGCATGTTTAGGTATGAATGAAGATAAGATCCCTGCCGGGGAATATTGTGTAAGTACATCTAATAGAAACTTCGAAGGAAGACAAGGCCCAGGAGCAAGGACGATTTTGGCAAGTCCATTGATGGCAGCAGCAGCGGCGATTAAAGGGAAGATTGTAGATGTAAGAAGCGAATTATAATTATGGAAAAATTTGAAAAAGTAATTTCTACAGGCATTCCATTGCCGATAGAGCATATAGATACAGATCAGATCATACCTGCACGTTTTCTAAAAGCGACAACGAGAGAAGGGTTTGGTGACAACTTGTTTAGAGATTGGAGATATGATAAAGCTGACCAGCCTATTCAGGATTTTATTCTCAATAATCCTAGATACTCAGGGAGTATCTTAGTTGCAGGAGAAAACTTTGGTTGTGGCTCAAGTCGAGAGCATGCAGCTTGGGCGATTTATGATTTTGGAATTAGAGTGGTAGTATCCAGTTTCTTTGCAGATATATTCAAAGGGAACTCTTTGAATAATGGACTGCTTCCTGTGCAATTGAAGCCTGAGGAAATGGATATTATTTTTAAAGCTATTGAAGCTAATCCTGATGTACAATTTGAGGTTGAATTGCCAACGCAGTCCTTTAGGATAGTGGGGACGGATCAAGTATTCAATTATGAGATAGATACATACAAGAAGATGTGTATGCAGAACGGTTACGATGATCTTGATTTTCTGCTTTCATTAGAAAGTGAGATTGAGCAATTTGAAAAACAACAAGTGATATTTTAAGAATGGGAGTTAGTAAAAAAATAGCAGTTTTAGCAGGTGATGGAATAGGCCCTGAAGTGATGGCTCAAGGCATCAAAGCACTAAAAGCCATAGAAGACAAGTACGGACATAACTTCCAATTAACAGAAGCGATCATCGGTGGTTGCGCCATTGATAAAACTGGAAACCCGCTTCCACAAGAAACACTTGAGGTAGCACTTGATGCGGATGCAGTATTGCTTGGAGCTATAGGAACGCCTAAGTATGCTGACCCAACGATGAAGGTAAGGCCAGAGCAAGGTCTTTTAGGATTGAGAAAGGCTCTTGGGTTATACGCTAATATCAGACCAGTCAAAGCTTACGATAAGTTAGTAGGTCTTTCGCCAATAAAGAATGAGAGAATCCAGGGAGCTGATTTTGTAATCTTTAGAGAGCTAACTGGAGGAATCTACTTTGGAGAGAATGGTAGAAATGATGAGAACACCATGGCATATGATACCATGACTTATCATGACTATGAGATAGAACGCATTGCTCATGCAGCATTCAAAGTTGCAATGACTAGACGCAAAGAACTTTGTCTTATAGATAAAGCAAATGTACTTGAGTCTTCAAGATTCTGGAGAGAGACAGTAGATAAAGTAGCTAAAGAATATCCAGAAGTTGAGCTCACATATTTGTATGTAGATAATGCTGCTATGCAATTGATCTTGAATCCAAAGAGATTTGATGTCATGGTTACGGCAAATTTATTTGGAGATATAATATCTGATGAGGCAAGTGTGATCGGTGGATCTTTAGGATTGTTGCCATCTGCTTCGATAGGAGATTCAAGATGTTTATTTGAGCCAGTACATGGTTCTTATCCAGAAGGAGCAGGAAAGGATATAGCCAATCCTACAGCTATGATTCTTTCTGTAGCTATGATGTTTGATCATTTAGAATTGCACCAAGAGGCGAGAGATATCTATGATGCCATAGGTACATGTATGGAGAAGAGCATCATGACACCAGATTTAAATCCAGAAGTGAGCTATAGTTGTAGCCAGTTTGGAGATATCGTTGAGTCTATTATATCTGGCGATGAGATCAATATAAAGAGTGTTCAGGAAGGAAGTCATAGTATCATTTAGACTTTGTTGATTAACAGACGATGTAGAAACCATGTTGAATAAGTATAGTAAGGAAGTCACTCAGAATGAATCTCAACCCGCTGCTCAGGCCATGTTGCATGCCATCGGACTTGATGACAACGATTTAAAGAAACCTCAAGTAGGAATCGTAAGTACAGGCTGGGAAGGCAATCCATGCAACATGCACCTTAATGGATTGGCGTCTCGTATCAAAGTAGGAGTCAATAAGGAAGAGTTGATCGGGCTTATATTTCACACGATCGGAGTGAGTGATGGGATCTCAATGGGTACAGAAGGAATGAAATATTCTTTGCCCTCAAGAGATATCATAGCGGATTCTATTGAAACTGTTGTTTCTGCTCAGTGGTATGATGGAGTTGTAGCAGTAGTAGGATGTGATAAGAATATGCCTGGTGCTATGATGGCGCTTGGTAGACTGAATAGACCAGGGATTCTAGTATATGGAGGCACAATAAAGCCAGGGTATCATGATGGTAAAAAGTTAGATATCGTATCTGCTTTTGAGGCATTAGGACAGAGGGTGAATGGTCAAATAACAGAAGAAGAATTTAGTGCCATTAAGCATAAAGCTTGCCCAGCGGCAGGTGCTTGTGGTGGTATGTATACGGCTAACACAATGGCTTCGGCGATCGAAGCACTTGGGATGTGTCTACCGCACAATGCTTCTAATCCTGCAGTGAGTAGTGAGAAGGAAGATGAGTGTGAGCGTATCGGTAAGGCCATCAAGAACTTGCTTGAGAAGGACATCAAGCCAAGAGACATCATGACTTATAAGTCATTTGAGAATGCGATTAGACTGATCACAGTTTTAGGTGGATCAACTAATGCTGTGATGCACTTGATCGCTATGGCGAAGGCAGCAGATGTCGCATTAACAATTGACGACTTTCATAAAATAAGTGATAGTACTCCATTCTTAGCCGACTTGAAGCCAAGTGGACAGTTTGTGATGGAAGACCTGCACATGGTAGGTGGAGTGCCTGGAGTGATGAAGATGATGCTTGCAGAAGGATTGCTTCATGGAGATTGTATGACAGTGACTGGAAAAACAATCGCCGAAAATCTTGCCGAAGTAGCACCTTTAAAAGATAATCAAGATGTTGTACATAGTGTTTCTAATCCTATTAAAGCATCTGGGCATTTGAGAATCCTTTATGGCAATTTGGCCTCAGGTGGTTCCGTAGCAAAGATCACAGGTAAGGAAGGATTAAGGTTTTCAGGGAAAGCGCGAGTGTTCGATAGCGAAGATGAATGTAATACTGCTATCCTCGAGCAGAAGATAGAAAAAGGAGATGTGCTTGTCATTAGATATTGTGGTCCTAAAGGAGGCCCAGGTATGCCTGAGATGCTGAAGCCGACTTCACTTATAATGGGGGCTGGATTAGGCAAGGAAGTTGCACTGATTACTGATGGAAGATTTTCGGGCGGTACCCATGGATTTGTCGTAGGACATATCACACCAGAGGCATATGACGGAGGAGCATTAGGCATAGTACAAGATGGAGATGTGATCACGATTGATGCAGAGACGGATAGTCTCATCGTATCATTGTCAGATGAGGAGCTTGAAAGTCGCAAAGCTGCTTGGGTAAGACCGGACAGACCAGTGACTGGAATTTTGAAGAAATATAGACATACTGTTTCCTCAGCAAGTGAGGGGTGTGTGACAGATGAAATGTCTTAGATATATAGAAAAGAGAAATTGATGGGTAAGACCAAAGTGAATTCTACAAGGAAGAAAGCCGTTAGAGCAAAGAAGATGAACGGTGCAGCGGCTGTGCTAGAGTCACTGATTGCTCACGATGTAGATCTGATGTTTGGATACCCTGGCGGTGCGATTATGCCTGTGTATGATGCGCTGTATGATTATCAAGATAAGATCAAGCATATACTCACAAGACATGAGCAAGGAGCGATCCACGCTGCTCAGGGATTTGCAAGAGTCACTCGCAAGACTGGTGTTGCGATAGCTACTAGTGGTCCCGGGGCGACTAACTTGTTTACTGGACTTGGAGATGCACTAATGGATAGCACGCCTTTGGTCTGTATCACTGGACAAGTCTTCAGTCATGTATTCGGAAGTGATGCTTTTCAAGAAATAGATGTCATCGGATGTACTACTTCGATCACAAAATGGAATTATCAGATCACAAAAGCTGACGAGATAGCAGATGTCTTTGCAAAGGCATTCTATATAGCCAACTCTGGAAGACCCGGACCTGTACTTATAGATATCACAAAGGATGCACAGTTAGCAGAAGTAAATTATAAACCTGCAGCAAAGCCAAAGATTAGATCTTATCATCCTAAGCCAAAGGTCAAGAAGACTGATTTAGAAGAAGCTGCCAAGATGATAAACAAGGCTAAAAAGCCTTTCATATTAGCGGGTCACGGTATTCATATTGCGGAGGCTCAGGATATATTTTTAGAATTTGTAGAGAAGACTGGAATCCCAGTGGGATGTACGATTCATGGATTATCAACGATCCCAACTGACCACAATCTTTATGTTGGGATGTTAGGTATGCATGGTAACTATGGGCCGAACATGAAAACTAATGAGTGTGACTTGCTCATCGCTATAGGAATGAGATTTGACGATAGAGTGACGGGAAGACTAGATGCTTACGCAACACAAGCAAAGAAAATACACATAGAAATAGATCAGGCGGAGTTCAATAAGAATGTAAAAGTTGATCTTCCATTTCATGCAGATGCAAAAGATGCACTGACTAAACTTCTGCCGCTGGTCAAGAAAAAGAATAGACCAACGTGGCTTAAGGGGTTCAGAGATTGCGATAGGAAAGAATATAATAAGGTCATCAAAAGAGATCTTAAGCAAAATAAAAAAGGCAATCTAACTATGGGTCGTGTGATACGTGAGGTATCAAGACAGACGCATGGCCAAGCGATTGTAGCAACAGATGTAGGACAACACCAGATGGCAGCAGCGAGATACTATGAGTATCTTGGTAGAGACCTTTGGGTTTCGTCAGGTGGTGCAGGAACGATGGGATATGGACTTCCAGCGGCGATAGGTGCAAAATTTGCAAAGCCGGAATTAGAAGTTATTGCAATTGTAGGTGATGGTGGATTTCAAATGACACTTCAAGAGATGGGTGTCTGTAGTCAGCATAATGTAGCTGTCAAGATTCTACTTTTGGATAACGAGCACCTCGGAATGGTGAGGCAATGGCAAGAGTTGTTTTTTGAAAGACGTTACAGTTCTGTGGAGTTAGTTAATCCTGATTTCATAAAAATCGCGGATGGCTTTGGAGTGACAGGTAGGAAAGTAACAGATGCTTCTGAGATAGATGAAGCTGTAAGCGAAATGTTAGCCCATGATGGTCCTTTCTTGCTACACGTCATGGTGCAAAAAGAAGAAAATGTATTTCCTATGATTGCCTCAGGAAAGGCGGTCGATGAGATCGTATTAGAATAAAACTATGTTAGAGACTTTTACACTTACGGTATTTAGCGAGAATAGATCTGGTCTACTAGCACGGATAGTAGGATTGATCACTAGACGAAAGATCAACATAGAGACGCTTACAGTATCTCAATCTTCTTTAGAGGGGATACACAGATTTACAATAGTACTTGAGATCTCTGAAGAGATTATGACTAAGGTTGTTGCTCAGATAGATAAGCAAGTCGATGTACTTAAGGCTTTCTATTATAGAGACGACGAGATAGTACATCAAGAGATAGCACTCTACAAAGTGCCATCTGAAGCCATGTACAATTCTGACAATGTCGAGAGTCTAATCAGAAAGCATAATGCTAGAATTTTGAGCATTGAGTCAGAATACGTAGTAGTGGAAAAGACCGGACACAAGGAAGCAACGGAAGCGCTGTTAGCGGATTTTAGAAAAATAGGTATTTATGAGTTTGTAAGATCGGGAAGAATCGCGGTCGTCAAGCCAATGGAGCGATTGAACAAATATTTAAAGTCGCTTGAAGAAATAACAGAAGAAAATTAGAAATAATAATTAGAATTCAAATTAGAATAATTAATCATAATCATGGCAAAGTTAAATTTCGGAGGTACTGAAGAAAATGTAGTCTTGAGGGAAGAATTTCCTCTTGAAAAAGCAAGAGAAGTCTTAAAAGACGAGACAATTGCAATCATCGGATATGGCGTGCAAGGCCCAGGCCAAGCACTCAATCTAAGAGACAATGGCTTCAAAGTCATCATAGGACAGCGTAGTCCATCTCCTTCATATCAGAAGGCTATTGATGATGGTTTTGTTCCTGGCGAGACTTTATTCTCTATCGAGGAAGCGGCTGACAAGGCGACTACGATCATGTATCTTTTGTCAGATGCAGCTCAGATAGCAGTTTGGCCTACGATCAAGCCATACTTAACAAAAGGTAAGGCGTTGTATTTTTCTCATGGCTTTGGTATTACATTCAAAGAGCGTACAGGTATTGTACCACCAGATGATATTGATGTGATCTTGGCTGCACCAAAAGGTAGTGGAACAAGTCTTAGAAGATTGTTCGTTGCTGGAAAAGGTCTTAACTCAAGTTATGCGATTTTCCAAGATGCTACAGGTAATGCGCATGACAGAGTCATTGCATTGGGTATCGGTATCGGATCAGGATATTTGTTTGAGACTGACTTTAAGAAAGAAGTATACAGTGATCTTACAGGAGAGCGTGGTACTTTGATGGGAGCCATCCAAGGCTTGTTCGCTGCTCAGTATGACTTACTAAGAAGTAGAGGACATAGTCCATCTGAGGCATTTAATGAGACTGTAGAAGAAGCTACAGAGTCATTGTATCCATTGATTGCAGAGAATGGTATGGACTGGATGTATGCTAACTGTTCTACTACGGCACAAAGAGGAGCTCTTGATTGGTGGAAGAAGTTTAGAGATGCGACAAGACCGGTTTTCGAAGAGCTTTATGATAGTGTTGCAACAGGTAATGAAGCACAACTTTCTATCGATAGCAATAGTAAAGATGACTACAGGGTAAAGCTTGAGGCTGAACTTGCAGAATTGAAAGATTCTGAAATGTGGAGAGCAGGAAAAACTGTGAGAAGTCTAAGACCACAGAATAATAAGTAACATATAGTCGAAAGACTACTGACATAAAAAGCCTTTGTTCTTGAAAGAGAGCAAGGGCTTTTTTATTTTAAAATATATTGCTTGACATGTTGAGACAGTTTATGCGAATAATTGAGTCGTTTGAAGAATGTGATTTACATTTGGCTCAAACAGTGACTACTTTGCAGCTGACAAAAAAAATACTGACAAATTTAAAATCTGAGATATGGGTAGAGAAGTTGGAACATGGATGAGAGAGGTACATAGATACCTTGGGTTTTTCTTGGCAGGTATCATGGCTATGTATGCCGTGAGTGGGATAGTTATGATATTTAGAAATACGGACTTTCTAAAGAAAGAAATAGTAGTGGAGCAGAACATAGGACCTAATGTTGCCCAAGCTGACTTAGGTGCAAAATTAAAGAACAAGAAACTTAAAGTCGACCGTGCCGAGGGAGGCATTATGTATTTTAAAGAAGGGACTTACAATACTCAAACTGGTGAAGCGGTAATCACTAAAAAAGAACTTCCATATGTCATGGATAAGATGACGCATCTCCATAAATCTACATCTGCAGATCCTCTTTATTTTCTAAATATATTCTTTGGATTGTCACTTCTGTTTTTTGTGATATCCTCATTTTGGATGTTTATTCCAAGTTCTTCCGTCTTTAGGAAGGGCATGTATTTTACATTGGCAGGTATCCTATTAACGTTATTGTTGGTTTTTATATAGCGTTATTAGCTGATATAACTAATCCTCTGAGTTAAACTTGGGATAGTATAGTTTTAGATATTTGCTGTAGTGTGAAAGACAAGTTGTAAATTTTTAAGAAGGTGCTAGCTATTAAGTCTCGGCTGAGATGCAACCTTTTGTGTTGATTAGTGCTTTTAAATGAAACACTTTGAAGATGAATCTCAAGAATATTATTTTACTCCTTATACCCTTTCAAGTACTTTTTTCACTTTTCAGTTGTACTCCTGCCAATAGTCAAAAGGATACAAGGTCATCTACTGAAACCCAAGAGTTTAGAGACTATTGGTATGCTGGTAAAGCTGAGTTGACAAGATATGAACTGAAGCAAGCTAGATATGGTGAGGTTCATGAAGGCGATGCTGTTCTTATTTTTGTTACAGAGGATTTCAAAACTAAAGAGCAAGTAAAGTATGAGTATGGTGATAGAGATCAAGTGGCGCCGATACTAAAACTTAATTTTACGAAGAAGTTTAATACGGGTATTTATCCCTATTCCATGATGTCTTCGATCTTTACTCCAGTAGATTTTGATGAACCAACTATCAAGGTCACTACTTCATCTCAAGAATGGTGTGGCCATACATTTTCACAACTCAACTTGGATAAGAAGAAATATAATGGACGCCTATTCTCGTACTTTCAGTCGGAAGGGGATCAAGAGTTTTCACTTGATGCGGCGATGTTAGAAGATGAAATCTGGACAAAAATCAGATTGAATCCAAATTTACTGCCGATCGGGGATATTAAAATAATACCAGGATCTATGTTTTTGAGACTAAAACATATTGAGTATAAGGTTGAAAAAGCAAAGGCGTCTATGGAGGCTGCTACCAATGCAAATCTTTCAAAAAAGAAATTAATTACTTACAACATAGTATATAAGGATATAAAAAGATCACTGTCCATTACATATGAGTCTGATTTCCCGCACACCATCGTAGCATGGGAAGAAAAGGGCCTGAGTGGCTTTGGAGATGGTGCGAAAGAACTGATTACTAAAGCGGTGAGAACTCATTCCCTACAGAGTGCATATTGGAGTCAACATGATCTTAAAGATGCTCACTTAAGGAAACAACTTGGATTAGAATAACAATCTGACCTAATTTGTTGTTATTATAATATCATCAGAAGTAATAAATCATAGTGAAGTTTAATTGGATCATATGCTTGTTCTTATTGGTGGCTATAAGCTGCTCAGAAGATAGTCCTGTTGTGGAGCCCCAAGCGGTCTATGATGTAGCACCTGAGTTTGAATCATATGTCCAAGAGTTTATAGCGGAGGGAGCGAAAAGAGGCGAGACGATAGACTTCAGTGATTCTGGGTTAAGTATAAAGTTTTCAGAAGCACCACTCAACACTGCTAATGGTCGATGTTTTTTGGGAAGACATCAGATCGAGATTGACAAAGAGGATTGGTTCAGTTTTAGTGCGCTTTTTCGATCGTATTTGTTGTTTCATGAACTTGGACATTGTGAATTAGATAGACTTCATAAAAATGATCAGTTCAGCGATGGTTCATGGAAGAGTATATTGAAGGGTGATCCATTTGCTGGTGAAGACCTTCGAAAGCCAGTTCCATATTTTGGATTTAGAAAAGACTATTACATAGACGAACTCTTTAATTCTTCTATTTCTGATCCGGAATGGGCAGATGTTTCATTTAATTATACTGAAGAGTTCTTAAAAGAGGAAGTTAGAATTGTTGAACCTACGACAAGTCGACTAAACGAACGATTTCAAAATGTCACTGATGACTATGAGTTAGAATTGACATTTGACTTGATGGATGAAAGAGGGACTTGGACTACGATGGAGTGGGGAGCAACAGGAGTTAATTATTATATCCAGATGATACCTGACTGGGGATACTATATCGGCGTAAGGGACTCTGGTATGAATAACATCCTTCACTACAGACGAGACTTGGATAGTGCTAATGGTCGATTAATCGATAAGATAACCATAAGACAAAGCGAAGGGTTCGAACAGGTCTTTGTCAATGAAGAATTCATCTTCCACCTTGATCAGCAAAGCCAACTGGATTATGTATCTATCTCAGCTCTGATCGGAGATCAGATAGTCCCTAACTTCAATATCAATAAACTTACCGTTTCAACATTAAAGTAGATAGAGGATAGACTCCTTTGATTTGCAATCCATTATTATTTGAATTAACTTTGAAATACAAAGTACTCTGAATTATGGAAAAGCAGAAATACGTCGAAGACATTGAAGCGATCAAGGACATCATGGATCGCTCCACGAAGTTTTTATCGTTAAGTGGTATTTCAGGAGTTATGGCAGGGTGTTTTGCATTGATAGCTGCATATCTGGCATATGAGACGATCTATAGTGGCCAGGATTATATGGAGTACCGAAAGGCTGAACTCTCCATCAGCGCTCTCTATCAGCTCTTAACTATTGCTATATCTACTATAGTCTTGAGTGTTGTAGTGGGTTTATACTTTACTACTCGTAAGGCCCGACAACTGGGCCAAAGTATATATGATAAGCAAGCAAGACTGCTGCTCATTAATCTTGCGATTCCATTAGTGACTGGAGGTGTTCTTTGTCTTATGCTATTATTGAAAGGTGCAGTAGCGTTGGTAGCACCGCTGACGCTTTTATTTTATGGATTAGCATTGGTTAATGCCAGTAAGTATACTGTTCAAGCGATGCAGACACTTGGTTTAATCGAGATCGGTTTAGGCTTGTTGTCCGTTTGGTTTTTAGGATATGGTTTGATTTTTTGGGCGATTGGATTTGGTGTGATGCACATCGTCTATGGAGTTGTCATGCATCTTAATGATCGCCCATGAAGGATATCCTCAAGGATCTAAATAAAGCCTTTGAGAATCGAGTGCGATTAGGCATCATGTCTTCACTAATTGTAAATGATTCGATGGCTTTTAATGATCTAAAGCAATTGCTCGACGTAACGGATGGTAACCTGGCTAGTCATCTAAAAGCACTAGAGAAGAAAGACTATATCAGTTTTACAAAAGCCTTTGTTGATAGAAAGTCTAAGACGTCTTATAGTATTACTCCTTTAGGAAGACAAGCATTTAAAAAGCATGTAAGTGCAATAGAGAATTTATTAAAGAACTAATTTTTTTGGCCATTCACTTTGAAATTCAAAGTGGGTGTGTAATATAATTTTGAATATGGAAAATGTAATATCCAACGCCAGAAGTCGAATGAGAAATTCTCATAGCGTAAAGCTCATTGTTATAGGGTTAATCATACTCATTTTGTTAATCCCTTCATCGATGATACAATCGATCATTCAAGAAAGAGAATCGATGAGCGCTTCAGCTATTCATGAAGTCAGTAACAAATGGGCGACGTCACAAGACATCAATGGTCCTATTCTGACTATTCCATTTACTAAGGAGTATATCATTGATGATAAGAGTGCGATCACTAATCACTATTTCCACATGCTGCCTGAAAAACTGAACATCACAGGAACAGTTAATCCGGAAAAATTGAAACGAGGGATATATGAAATTGTAGTCTACAATTCAGAAATGAGTATCGACGGGTTTTTCGACTTGTCTGAGGCTAAAAAAATAACCGGAGCGAAAGATATCATATGGACCGATGCATTTGTCACTATGGGTATTACGGATCTTAGAGGAATTAAGGAGCAACTATTGTTTTCATGGGGAGAAGAGATAATAGGGGTAGAGCCGGGGAGCAAGATTTCATCAATTGTACAATCGGGTGTTACAATTGCAACTCCATTAAAAAGCGATCTTATAGATGATTCTATTTCATTTAACTTGAATCTCAATATAAATGGAAGCCAAAGTTTATCATTCATGCCACTCGGAGGTGTGACAAACGTTGAGCTAACTTCAACCTGGGATGCTCCAAGTTTTAATGGCAATATTCTTCCTGATTCCAGAGAGGTAAATGAAGATGGATTCAATGCCCAGTGGCAAGTTTTAGAACTCAATCGAAACTTTCCCAATTCTTGGATGGACAACGCTGTGTCAAATCAAATTTATAATTCAAAATTTGGCGTCGACCTATTGCTCCCTATAGATGATTATCAAAAGTCTATGAGATCAGCAAAGTATGCTATGTTAATATTGACTTTGACTTTTTTAGTCTTTTACTTAGTTGAGGTAATGAATAAAAGAAAGATTCACCCGTTCCAGTATACTTTGGTAGGATTGGCGCTATGTCTATTTTATATCTTACTGGTAGCTATATCAGAGCATTCTAATTTTAACACATCGTACTTTATTTCGGCCTCAGCTATTGTCCTGATGATAGGGCTTTACTCACTAAGTGTTTTTAATAACAAATCATTGAGCCTCACTCTGAGTCTTATTTTGATTGCTCTATATGGATTTTTATTTGTCACACTTCAATTAGTAGATTTTGCATTATTGATAGGGGCCATTGGCTTGGCTCTTATTCTCGCCGCTACTATGTATGTCACTCGTAAGATAGATTGGTACGATTTATCTACTAAATAATTTGACCCTTATTAGATCACTTTTAAATTACAATAATGAAATTAAGAATCACAGCTTTTGCAATTTGTTTACTCATATTGAGCTCATGCAGCCAGTCGCATCAATATGATGTTTATGTCAAGAATAGTACAGAAGGAGACGTGAGAGTTGAGTATAGGACGCAAAGACATAAAGAAGGAATCAAAGATGCCTCAGTAGTATTGAAAAGAGGAGAAAGGGTAAAATTGTTTTCTACTGTAAATTTTGACTCCGATCCACCTACTGTAAAGACACAAAAGGAGGATTGTACTTTGGTTGCGGATTATGTCAGAGCTTTTAATATTGATGGCGTTCAGTCAAGTCTTGCTTGGTGTAGCGATGGAGTAGGCTTCACTGTTGTGGATATAGGGCAAGGTGAGTTTTTTATTGAGTATAGAGCTTCTGATTTTAAAGACTGATTATATCGATTGAGTTCTTAATCTTATATATATCTTAGAATATGAATTTAGACATATATCAAGTTGATGCTTTTAGTGCTGGCCCGTTTACTGGCAACCCAGCGGCGGTGGTTCCTTTAGAATCGTGGCTTTCTGATGATTTGTTACAGAAGATCGCTTTGGAAAATAATCTTTCAGAGACTGCCTTTTTTGTAAAAGAAGAGGGTCAGTATCACATCAGATGGTTTACCCCTGGCGTAGAGGTCGCACTATGTGGTCACGCGACATTGGCAACTGCATTTGTCATATTTACGGAGTTGAATCATCCTACTGATAGGATAGATTTCACTTGTAAGTCTGGAGATATATCAGTATCCAAGGAGGAAGACAGGTTGACTTTGGATTTTCCAACCGATCATCTCGTAGAGACGCCAGAACTTAAAGAGCAAATATCAAATGCCATAGGAGCTGTCGCACTTGAAGTTTGGACAGGCAAGACTGACATACTTTGTCTTTTAGAAAGCCAACAACAAGTCGCCGAGTTAACACCTGACTTTTTAAAAGTTAGCAAGTTAGATTGCCGTGGACTTTTAGTCACAGCTCAAGGGAATGGGGAATATAACTTCGTCAGTCGTGGCTTCTTTCCACTCACTGGAGTGAACGAAGATCCCGCCACAGGTAGTGCTCATACTTCATTAGTACCTTTCTGGGCTCGACGTTTAAAACAAACTCAATTCAAGACTTGTCAACTTTCATATCGCAAAGGATTTTTCAATTGCGAATACAAAGGATCCAGAACACTTATCAGTGGGCGTTGTGATCTTTATTTGAAAGGACAGATTATGATTTAATATTGAAAGCCATTGTGCCGCACTGCTCTCCGATATTATCCCTTTCGAATACAAACTCCTTAGCCTTTCTCAGAGCCAAAGAAGTCAGTGAGCTTCTAAATATAGTAGACTCATCTCTATTGAATGTGGCCTCCGATACTCGACCATTATCATCTACGCACATATCGATCATAACAATGCCATCTTGATCAGAAAGCATAAATATACTTGGCTTTGAAGTGAGACGTCTGCTGCCTAATCCATCAGCTATGATCACATCCAGTTTACTGTCTATCTCTATAGTCTGCCTTGATCTTGTGTCTATATATGGTGCTTCGTCTCTTTGATCTTCGTATTGTGTTTCTGGATTATTCTCTGCTTCTTTTACAATTTCCTCTAAAGTGATGACACCGTCTTCGCCTCTTTGAGGAGCCTTCTCTTCAACCTGAGTTGTAGTAGGGATATCTTGACTTTCTTGATCTGAAGTCCCGCTTGTTTCAGTCGGTCTTTTTGATGGCCTGTATCCATTACAAGACTTTGCCATTCGCTGTTTTGCCTTATTGTTGCCTAGATCTGCTGATATGGCATAGCTTTCACAACCGTCATTTTTAGATCCAGAATCTATGAGTATATCACCCATCAACAGATGCATGTCATCATCAAAAGGATCTAACTCCAGAGCTGTCTCCGCATAGTTCTTTGCGGCCTTAACATTGTAAAGTCGACTCTCTGTAGAAGCCATAAGTTTTATTACATCTTTTGTCACTCCAGCCAGCTCAATATAAAGTAGGATGTCCATCTTAGTGCCTTTATAAGCACCTAACTCATATTTGGTTTTAGATCTCATAAATAGTGCGTTAGTATGATTTCTATCTGCCTTAAGTATTTGGTTATACATTCGGACGGCCTCGTCATATCGCCCTGATTCGTAAAGGACATTAGCTTTCATAAAAAGCACCATATTGTCTTCTTCGAGGCTTTGTGCAAAGTTCAAAACAGGGGAAAGCCCGAGTGCTAGTACGAGTAGTAGTATCTTGTTCATAAGTTGATTGTTATTCTGATTACTTGGATCTGCAGCTCATGATTGCATCAAACATGCTAATAAATAAGTGTTATTCTCAGCCTGTTGGTTTCAATTATGACGAAAAAGATGAAGATTTGTATCTAATAATGATCATAAAGATAAGTTAAGAACCATATAATAGATAAGTCTATATGAAAGAAACATACATCGTATCAGCATTAAGGACTCCTATGGGTAGCTTTGGAGGTGCTCTTAGCTCATTATCTGCTGTACAATTAGGGAGTGAAGCCATTAAGGCCGTGCTCGAACAGACGGGTATTGAGGCTAAGCTCATTGAAGAGGTTCTGATGGGCAATGTCTGTCAAGCGAACCTTGGACAGGCACCAGCTCGACAAGCAGCCTTAGGTGCTGGCCTTGCTAATGCAGTGCCATGTACAACTGTTAATAAGGTATGTTCTTCAGGTATGAAGGCCGTGATGTTTGGCGCTCAAGCGATACAGCTGGGTCAAGCAGATCTCATAGTTGCTGGGGGTATGGAGAGTATGAGCAATATCCCATATTATCTTCCTAAGATGAGATGGGGTTCTAAATATGGTCATCAAGAGGTTGTGGATGGCTTGCAAAAAGATGGCCTTACTGATGCTTATGATCAAGTGGCCATGGGAAACTGTGGCGATATGACAGCTAGCAAATATGAGATCAGCCGTGAGGCACAAGATGAGTATGCGATTAATTCTTATAAGAGAGCAGCTGCAGCGACAGAAGCAGGTTTGTTCAAGGATGAGATTATACCAGTGTCTATTCCGCAGCGGAAAGGTGATCCAGTAATTGTCTCAGAAGATGAAGAATATAAGAAGGTGCGATTTGATAAAATCCCATCTCTAAGACCAGCTTTTAACAAGGATGGTACAGTCACAGCTGCTAATGCTTCAACTCTTAATGATGGCGCTTCGGCGATGTTACTTGCGAGTGCTGAAGCTGTCGCGAAATACGGCCTAACTCCGATAGCTAAGATCTTGTCATACGCAGATGCTGCACATGAACCGATGTGGTTCACAACGGCACCAACTAAGGCAGCACCTTTGGCATTGAAGAGAGCAGGACTGTCTATACAAGACGTAGACTTTTTTGAAGTAAATGAAGCGTTTGCAGTTGTTCCTATGGCATTTGCACAAGAGTGCGGACTGTCTTACGACAAAATGAATATCAAAGGAGGCGCAGTTTCTCTCGGACATCCACTTGGTTGTTCTGGTGCAAGAATTACAACAACGTTAGCACACATACTTCGTCAGAAAGATGGAACTATAGGTTGTGCTACATTATGTAATGGAGGTGGTGGAGCAAGTGCATTAGTTATAGAACGAGTTTAAAGTTAGGCATATGAAAAGGTTATTTACAGTTTTCATTCTATTCTCGTTAGTCTTAGCGAATTTTAATCTGTCGAGCCAAAAAATTATAACTATAGAACCGGAAGATCCATTTTCTCAAGGTGGTGGACAATTACTTTTATTCGCACTGGGTATAAATGTAACGCTTGAAAATTCTGTCGATATTTATAGAGTGACTTACACTGCTACGGGATCTGACATGATGCCAGATACGGCTTCTGGACTATTGATGTTGCCTGATGATATACAGGGCTCGATTCCACTTCTAGTATACCAACACGGTACTACTGATGGTCGTGATGATGTTCCTTCCGAGTTAGCAGGGGCATATCAATTAGGTGCACTTTTCGCTGCAAAGAATATGGCGGTTATTGCTCCAGATTTATTAGGTATGGGTACGTCACGTGGATTTCATCCGTATGTGCATGCTGAGACAGAAGCTACTGCTGCCGTAGAGATGATGGATGCAGTTTTGGCTTGGATGACTGAAAATGACATCAGTTGGAATGAGCAATTGTTCTTAACTGGGTATTCTCAAGGAGGTCATTCTGCGATGGCCCTGCATCAATATATTGAAGAAGTGATTCCAGAAAGATATGAAGTAACTGCTTCTCTTCCGATGAGTGGACCTTACAGTATTTCTGGAGTGATGAAGAACATTGTATTCACAGATGAGCCTTATAATTTCCCAGCTTACTTAGTCTATAGTACTCGAGCTATAAAAGAAATATACCCATCTCTTTATAATCATGAATCTGAAATGTTTCGGGAGCCGTTTCTTCCTGCTATAGAGGATTTTATTTCAACAGGCAATGGTTTATTTGATTTGAATCCATCAATTGTTTCAACACTAATTCAAGAGACTGGGACTTTTATTCCAAAGCAAATATTTAAGGATAGCATTCTCAATCTTTTAGAAAATGAGGAAGATTATTTATTCAATGTAGCACTACGAGAAAGTGATGTATTTGACTGGGCACCTAAAGCTCCAGTTTTGATGCTCTACTGTCCAACTGATGATCAAGTTCCATTTGAGAATAGTATAATCGCCGATTCAGTGATGAATCTGAGAGGAGCTGTAAATACAAGAGCAGAGGATGTTTCTGGTGGACGTAATTTAGATCATGGAGACTGTATTGTGCCTGCGCTTAATACAGGCGTGCCTTGGCTTTTTGGCTTTGTTGATAGTACTACACCTACCATACCTGTGGTCAATTTAGACATGAGAATCTATCCCAATCCTACTTCGGATTTGCTCTATATAGAGTCTCCGAGTAAGATAGAATCCGTTGCTCTATATAGCATAGACGGAAGCACACTTTATAGTCGTGCTTTTGACGCCCAGTTCGCAGAGGTGAATATAGAAAGCCTGCCAGGTGGTGTCTACGCGGCATACATTTACACCAGTGAAGGCATCACTATTGAAAAGATAGTGATTCAATAATTAGAAAGAACTAAGCTTTACTGAAAAGCAGTATCTACTATTTCTTTTTGTTGGCCCTCGTGTACTTTCTTAAATCCTGTTGCTGGAGAAGCTTTCACTTTTCGTGACACAACATCTATTTTGTCATCTCTCCAGAAGCTATTGAGGTATTGCCAAGCGCCCATATTTTGCGGCTCTTCTTGTACCCACTTAACTTTAGCAGACTTGTACTTTTTAAAGATGGCATCCATTTGTTCCATTGGATAAGGATATATCTGCTCTAATCTAACTATGGCGACATCCTTTCGGCCATGCTCTTGTTGGTGAGCTAAAAGGTCAAAGTAGATCTTTCCAGTACAAATTAAAAGAGTCTTGACATCTTTGCTTTTTACAAAAGTATCGTCAAAGGTTTCTTTAAAATTAGTACCTGTTAGGAAATCTTCTTTTGCAGATACACAAAGTGGATGTCTCAGCAGACTCTTAGGAGACATTACAATTAATGGCTTTCTAAATTCTCGAGCCAGCTGTCTTCTCATTGCATGGAAGAAGTTAGCAGGCGTAGTAATATTTGCAATCGTAATATTGAACTCTGCCCCTTGTTGCAAGAATCTTTCAATTCTTGAACTTGAATGTTCCGGCCCTTGGCCTTCATATCCGTGAGGCAATAGCATCACGAGCCCACTCATGCGTTGCCATTTACTTTCACCTGCAGTGATATATTGGTCAACGATAGTCTGAGCTCCATTATAGAAATCTCCAAATTGTGCTTCCCATATCACAAGTGTTGATGGCGAAGCAAGAGAATAGCCATATTCAAAACCTAATACTGCAAACTCAGATAAGAAGGAATTGAAAATTCTAAATTTAGAATTGTTACCTTCTATCTCTTGCAGTCGATTATACTCTTTATAAGTTTTTGCATCACGGAAGATGGCATGACGATGAGAGAATGTACCTCTTTTGACGTCTTGGCCACTCATCCTTACATCACTCCCTTCCAGAAGAATAGAGCCATAAGAACATAGCTCGGCAAGCGCCCAGTCTAAGTTATTAGCATCAAGTAACTTTCTCTTTCCTTTTTGTAATCTATTGACCTTGCCAAGTGGTTCAAAACCTTCAGGGATGGTCATTAGGTGATCTAAAATCTTGTCTAATGTTTTCTTATCGATACCAGTCTCGGGAGAACGCTGAAAGTCTTTAGCGTCTTTAGTCTTTCTCAAAGACCGCCATTCTTGTTCTGGTTGTTGATACACATAAGGAAGCGGCTTTTGCTTCACAGAATCAAGCCTCGCTTGTAGATCATCCCAAAATCCTTTTTCAAGATTTTCAGCCATTACTTTTTCAACTTCTCCTTGTTCGACAAGTTGTTTTACATATATCTCTCTTATGTTCTTGTGATCATCGATGTACTTGTACATCTCAGGCTGCGTAAACTTCGGATCATCTCCTTCGTTGTGGCCATGACGTCGATAACACACCATGTCTATAAAGACATCATTATTGAATTCTTGTCTATACTGGGTTGCTAATTCAACTGCAAAGACTACGGCCTCGGGATCATCACCATTGACATGAAATACAGGGGCTTGAACTAAGCTTGCTGCACCCGTGCAATAAGTTGAAGATCTTGCATCTTCAAAGTCCGTTGTGAATCCTACCTGATTATTAATCACAAAGTGAATCGTTCCTCCTGTATAGTAACCTTCTAACTGACTCATCTGAACCGTCTCGTACACTATGCCTTGTCCAGCTACTGCAGCGTCTCCATGAATCAGGATAGGTAGTATCTGATCATAGTCACTGCCATACAAGATATCTGCTTTAGCTCGGCTAAATCCTTCTACAACTGGGTCCACAGACTCGAGGTGCGAAGGGTTGGGAACTAACTTAAGATGTACTTCTTGACCTTCTCTCACTTTGACAATGGAAGAATAGCCCAAGTGATACTTTACATCTCCATCCCCTAGATTAAGGTCTGGCATCGCATTACCCTCAAATTCATTAAATACATGATCATAGGTTTTGCCCATGATATTGGCCAGCACATTGAGTCTACCTCTATGTGCCATCCCTATCACAACTTCTTTTACACCTTTAGAAGCACCTTCTCTGATGATAGCGTCTAAAGCTGCTATGGCGCTTTCACCTCCTTCAAGTGAAAACCTCTTTTGGCCTACATATTTAGTATTGAGAAAACTTTCGAAGCCAACGGCTCCATTTAATTTCTCTAAAATTCTTTTTTTCTTCTCTATACTTAGTCCATATGACTTACTAAGCTCACGATTCTCGATCTTGTCGCGGAGCCACATTCTCTTGTCTTTATTCTCTATATGAGCATATTCGAAGCCTATATGACCACAGTACAATGTTCTTAAGCGATCAATGATCTCTTGAAGAGTTGAATTGGGCATACCGATTTCATCCCCAGAAAGGTATGTTCGACTAAGATCCTCTTCTTTTAAGTTATAGTCCGATAGGTCCAAATGTGGACTTCTATCCTGCCTATCTCTTATTGGGTTTGTTTGACTGAGCAGATGACCTCTACTTCTAAAACCATGAATGATAGACTGAACGCCAAATTCTGTGTTTAAATTAGGCGCTTTCCCCGCAGCTAATGAAGCTGCTCCGGGTCCTGCTGAACTTTGGCCATTCTTGTTCTGGCCAAACTCATAGCCCTGGAAGAATGATCTCCAACCGTCTTCTACACTGGATGGGTCCTCGAGATACTTCTTGTAGACAGTATCGATGTATGATGGATGCGCGTTAAATACGTAAGAATAATCAGCCATTGTTTTATTAGTATATCTTGTCTATAGCAAAGATGATGCAAATAATGATTTCCTAACGACATATGATCAAAATCTATATAGATTAACATCTTTTCTTACCCTTTCACATTACCGAAAAAAGAATTACATTTGCGCCTCTTTTGATAAAAGCAATAAAGTAATCTAATGGCACATCATTTATCGGCTAAGAAGCGAATCAGACAGGATGAGAAGAAAAGACTTCGCAATAGATACTACAAGAAATCTACAAGATCAGCTATAGCCAAGCTTAGAGAAATGTCTGACGCAGGTGAGGCAACTACTCTTTTTCCTAAGGTAGTTTCTATGATTGACAAGCTTGCAAAGCGCAATCTATGGCATAAAAACAAAGCAGCTAACGTAAAAGGTAAACTTCAGAAGTTTGTAACTTCTTTAGCAAGCTAATAGCTATAAAATATATTTTTGAAGGCCTTGATAGTATCACTATCAAGGCCTTTTTTATTTGATATCTTTTACATCATCTCTCCCGTCTATGATCTCAATCGCCTCTCTCGGGTAAACCCTTGGAAATAATAGGTATCTTAGTTAGATCATTGTATAAGTTAAGACGGAGCATCAACTAAGCGTCTCCTCTTCATTGTCCTTGTTTCCCAGAACATGATTTTAGAACTCTCTATGAGTTCTGATGGATCACTATTAGCCTCAATCATGTGGCTTATATGACCGTGCAAATTGATTAACAATTGAAACCTTATAACTATGCAAAAGCCTTACACTACTTTATTAATTACTTCACTCTTTACATTGATGGCCTTCGTGGTCCAGTCTCAAATAGTTATCTCCGAGATTATATCGGATAACCAAGTTGAGATACATAACCAAGGTCTTGATACAGTTAACCTAGATCAATATTGGCTTTGTGCACGTCCTCAGTATGATAGGATAGGTGCTTTAAATGCTTCATGTGGAACGATTAGCTTAAATCCAAGTGAATATGTAGTTGTCACTACGAATTTTGCATTCCCTACAGCTGGTGGCGAATTGGGTATATATAGTTCAGGAGATTTCGCAGACCCAGCAAGTATTGTGGACTACGTGATATGGGGTGACCCATCAGGTGTAAGTAGAGAATCAGTAGCTGTAAGTGCGGGCATATGGACAGTTGGTGAAAGAGCAACTGCTTTTTCTGATGAAAGCGCTTTGATATATGATGGCACTGGAGATGCTGCGACTGATTATTATGTGGGCTCGGGTACTGAATGTGCAGAGAATGCTGCTCTTTGTGATGTATCCGGAGGGTCTATCGTAGAAGGAGATGGATTAACTCAGGTGAGTATCTGTATCGATGACGCAGTAGATGAATTAGTAACAGTAAGTCTTACAGGAGCAAGTGGTACTAATAGTGCTTGGGTAGTTACAGATACAGTGCTGAATATTTTAGAAATAGATACAAGCAATATTTTTGATTTAGAATCGGCAGGCGCAGGAGTATGCTTGATCTGGCATATAAGTTATGAAGATGATTTGACAGGAGCGGTTGTAGATAGCAACGCTGCTAACTTAGGCGGTTGTTTTTCACTTTCTAATTCGATAACAGTTACAAGGTTAAGTGGTATGGATTGTCCTGGCTTTGTATCATGTGATGTCAGTGGCGGATCAATTACTACGCAAGATGGCTCCTTGGCAGCGACGATATGTACAGACGATGATACTGTTGAATTAGTGACAGCAAGTCTTACAGGAGCGAATGGTACTAATAGTGCATGGGTGATCACAGATACGGCGCTTAATATTTTGGAAATAGATACAAGCAATGTTTTTGATTTAGAATCAGCAGGCTCAGGCGTGTGCTTGATCTGGCATATAAGTTATGAAGATGATTTGACAGGAGCGGTTGTAGATAGCAACGCTGCTAACTTAGGCGGTTGTTTTTCACTTTCAAATTCTATAAGTGTTACAAGATTAAGTGGTATGGATTGCCCTGGCTTTGTATCATGTGATGTCAGTGGCGGATCAATCACTACCGGAGATGGCTCCTTGGCAGCGACGATATGTACAGACGATGATGCTGCCGAATTAGTGACAGCAAGTCTTACAGGAGCAAGTGGTAGTAATAGTGCTTGGGTAGTTACAGATACTGCGCTGAATATTTTAGAAATAGATACAAGCAATGTTTTTGATTTAGAATCGGCAGGCGCAGGAGTATGCTTGATCTGGCATATAAGTTATGAAGATGATTTGACAGGAGCTGTTGTAGATAGCAACGCTGCTAACTTAGGAGGTTGTTTTTCACTTTCTAATTCGATAACAGTTACCAGATTGAGTGGGGCTGATTGTGGCGGTGCTGTATTATGCGATATAAGCGGAGGTTCAATTACTACTCAAGATGGTACCACTTCAGCAACAGTATGCATTGATGACGATATAGAGGAGTTAGTGACGGTTAGTCTGTCCAGAGCATTGGGTACTAACAGTTCATGGGTGGTTACAGATACTGCCTTGAATATTTTAAAGATAGATACAACTAATGTTTTCGATTTAGAATCAGCGGGTGCAGGCGTATGCTTGATTTGGCATTTAAGTTATGAAGATGATTTGACCGGAGCTGTAGTAGATAGTAATGCTGCTAACTTAGGCGGTTGTTTTTCACTTTCTAATTCTATAACAGTAAATAGATTGGGCGGAGGTGATTGTCCAATGCAAGGTGTTTGTGAGGTTGAAGCTGGAAGCATAACAGATCAGAATGGAGATACAAATGTTACGATATGTACGGATGATCAGGATGAAGAACTAATTATAGTTTCACAATCAGGAGCCGTTGGATCTAACAGCGCTTTCGTCCTGACGGATACAAGTCTAAATATACTTGCGATCGAGACGAACACAACCGTATTTAGTCTTGAGTCACGCGGACCAGGTGTTTGTTTGATCTGGCATATAAGTTATGAAGATGATCTCGCTGGCGCAAATGTAGGCGCTAATGCTGCGAACCTTACAGGATGCTTTGCTTTATCTAATGCTCTAACTGTAAATAGAGTTTCTGGCGCAAATTGCGATGGAGGAACTACTAATCCTACTTGTGATGTAAGCGGCGGAAGTATTGTCAATCAATCTGGGACGACAGTTTCTAATGTCTGTTTAGGTGATGATGAAGAAGATCTTGTCATTGTAAGCTTGAGTGGATCGAGCGGTTCTAATAGTGCATTTGTAGTAACAGATTCAAGTCTAAATATATTAGCCATTGAGACTAATACAAGTGTATTTAGTTTAGAATCACGTGGCCCTGGTGTTTGTTTGATTTGGAACATAAGCTATGAGGATGATCTTACTGGTGCTTCAATAGGCGCTAATGCTGCTAATCTTGGTGGCTGTTTTGAATTATCAAATGCAATCACAGTCAATAGATTCGCTTCAGAAGATTGTGAGATGTCAATATGCGAAGTAGTCGCAGGTTCATTAACTATAGAAGGTGGAGAAACTTCAATTGATATTTGTGTAGGTGATGGTGTCTCTGACGCATTTAATGTAGATATATCTGGAGCTACTGGTACAAGTCAAGGATGGGTGATTACAGACACTTCTGGTGTTATCCTTGGTTTGCCTACCGCACCGCCATTTGATCTTGAAAATACAGATCCTGGATCATGCTTGATTTGGCATTTTGTTGCCGATGGAGATCTGACAGGTGTTGAACTCAATGCAAATGCTAATAATATCTCAGGTTGCTTTGCGCTTTCTAATCCGATCAGAGTGAATAGATCTGCAGGTGATGATTGCCCTGCACCACCTTGTGAAGCAGCAGGTGGAATGATCACGTTAGGCGATTCAAGTACGATGGCGTCTATCTGTATAGATGATGGCGTATCAGAAGATATATCAGTTAGTCTAACTGGTTCAAGTGGTTCCAACAGTGCATGGGTGGTGACAGATACAAGCTTGACTATTCTAAAAATAGATACAACCAATGTATTCAATTTTGATTCATCAGGAGCTGGTGTATGTTTGATCTGGCACTTGAGTTTTGAAGATGACTTAACGGGAGCTGCTATAGATAGTAATGCTGCCAACTTAGGCGGTTGTTTTTCACTTTCTAATCCAATAACAATAACAAGACTTACTGGCGATGCATGTCCTGCTCCACCTTGTGAAGCAGCAGGAGGGACGATTATGCTAAGTGATTCAAGTGCGATGGCGTCTATCTGCATAGATGATGCAGTATCGCAAGTTGTTACAGTTAGCTTAAGTGGTTCCGGTGGATCCAACAGTGCTTGGGTGATCACAGATACAAGCTTGACTATTCTAAAAATAGATACAACCAATGTATTCAATTTTGATTCATCAGGAGCTGGTGTATGTTTGATCTGGCACTTGAGTTTTGAAGATGACTTAACGGGAG
>CALHUZ010000216.1 GCA_938039305.1 uncultured Saprospiraceae bacterium | reverse complement strand
CAATGAAAGACAAGTGATAAAGGTGGAGCATCAAGTAAAGGATGCTTTAGAAAAAGGCGCGACTTTGTTGCAAGGAGGCGTTCGCGATGGGTTGTATTACTCGCCTACCATTTTAACTGATGTCACATCAGAAATGGAAATATACGGAGACGAGACTTTTGGCCCCGTGGTCTGTATCTATACATTCACCGATGTTGAAGCGGCTATAAGCGCGGTCAATGAATCAGAGTTTGGGCTTTCAGGAGCTGTAGTAACAGAAGATAATGAGAGAGGTTATATCATCGCTCAGCAAATGGAATCAGGTATGTGCCATGTCAATGATGGGACAATCTATGGAGAAGCATTTGCTCCCTTTGGAGGTGTTAAAAATAGTGGGATGGGAAGATATGGAGGTTTGGCCTCTGTTGAATCTTTTACTTCTACGAGATGGATTACAATTGATCAAGGAGAAAGGAATTATCCACCTCCCTTCGTAGAGAAGTAGTTATTCAGTCATCCAATTATTTTATTAGAGAATAACATGAGCTTCACAGTACAAAAGCTAATTAGAAAATCCACGAACAAAAAGGAGATCCAATGTTCCATTCGGTCAGAGGATGGCATGAGGAAGGAAGCTATTGTGCGAGATATAACAGGTGAAAAATGGAAGTTGATTTGTGATGAAGGTCCTTACCTAAATGGTGCGGATACTGCACCGCCTCCCTTGGCTTATTTTTCTGCGGGGATGGCATTTGGGTTTATAAGCCAATTGAATCTTTTGGCAGAAGAGTCCGATATATTGATAAAGGATTATCAGATTATTCAAGATAATTATTATACGATAGAAGGCTCAGCTATAAAAGGTACTATGATATCAGGGGGGATGCCTGTAGATGTAAAAATAAATATTTCGGCTAATGCTTCTAACGAGCGTTTGCAAAAACTAATCCAGCAAGCTAAAGCACAAAATCCTGTTTATGCTTATTTAGAGACTAATTTGAAAAATGGCTTCGAGCTAATTCACAATGGTAAAGTCATACTTGATCCAAAAAATGAAAATCAAGTAGTAGTGGATGATGAGTTAACTAATCCAGAGCACTTTAGTGAGGGGCATGATTATAATATGCTTGAACCTATAGTCTCTAAAGAAACGCAAGTAGAGACATTGTTTGATGTAGAAGGTGGAAAGGGTGAGTCTCTTAAGGAGTCGCAAAAACGGACCTTGCATATACGTGCGATAACAACTCCTAATAAAGATGGTTTAGCAAAGACCCAAGTGCAAGTCTTCAAGCCATTGGGAAGCACATTTCAGTTTTTATGTGATCTACCTAAAAGAATAGGAGGAGAACTTAGCACGCCTTCATCTTTAGCTTATGCCTCAGCGGGGATAGGGTTTTGCTTTATGACGCAGATAGGCAGATACGCTAAGATTAAGAAGTATAATTTAGATGATTACCGGATTGAGCAAGCCAATTATTTTACAATTGATGAAGGTGGGGCTAAAGTCCATCCTATCCAGACTGATACCCATATAGACTCCAATCATTCTGACGAAATTGCGAAAGATATCCTCAAGATGAGTGAACAAACTTGTTTCCTTCATGGTGCTATGAAAGAAGAGCATGCTATTAATTTCGAATTAAATTTAAATTCATAGAAATATGTCATTGACTGATAAAAGAATAATTGTTACTGGAGCTGCCTCAGGAATTGGAGCGGCCACGGCCAAGTTACTTAAGTCTCAAGGGGCTTATATTATTGCTTTTGATCTTAAAGAGGCCACAGAGCATGTAGATGAGTACTATCCCATCGATCTTTCTAAGACAGGGTCTATTATAGATGCAGTTGCCAAATACAAAGGAAAGGCTGATGCACTTTGTAATATTGCTGGTGTACCGCCGACCTTACCAGCTCAAGTTCAATTGAAAGTTAACTTTTTCGGACTGCGGACATTTACAGAAGCTATACTGCCACAGCTTAACGATGGCGCATCTATTGTCAACTTGGCTTCAATGGCAGGGATGGGTTGGCGTCAAAATATCGACTTACTGAAACAATGTCTCTTGCTTGAATCAGCAGAGGAAGGTGCACAATTTTTAATAGATAATGACTTTACGCCCGAAGCGACTTATGGATTCTCTAAGGAATTAGTGATTCTATATACGTTGCAAAAAGCAAAGACTTGGGCAGATAAGAACATCTCAATCAAAGCGGTCAGTCCTGGCCCTATCGATACACCAATTCTTAAAGACTTTATGGCTACCATCGCCAAGAAGAAGAAAGTATTGCCACCTGGTAGTACAGGGAAAGCAGAAGATATAGCATCATTAGTAGCTTATCTTTGTCGACCTGCTGCTCATTGGATAAATGGTCAGAATATAATTATCGATGGAGGATTGTCTGCTTTGAGAATGAAGGGGCAGTTTGGGATTTAGGTTTGTACTTTTAAGAATTGAATGAAAATTGATTTCTGAGTTTATATTTTAGGTAACTATAAAGATGATGACAGAAAAATTACTTGTTGTAGGAGCACATGGTGCTGACTTTGTTTGGAGAGCTGCAGGTACGATAGCAAAAGTAGTAGAAGCGGGTGGTGAGGTGCTCAATATCTCATTGAGCTATGGAGAGCGCGGTGAGTCCGGTGTGCTGTGGAAGGAGAATCCTGACTACACGATAGACGAGGTGAAGAAACTGAGACATACTATGTCGCAAGAGGCTTCAGACATATTAGGCTGTATATACCGCTGTCTGGATTGGGGCGACTATCCGATGTACATAGATGATGAGCGGATAGGACAACTTGCAGATATCATTCGTGATTTTGCACCAAATGTTATTTTAACACATACTCAAAAGGATCCTTTTAACCCTGATCATCCTTTGGCTTGGACTGCAGTTGAGAAGGCAAGATTGCTTTCTGCAGGTGCTGGAGTAGCAGCAGCTTTTGAAAGAATAGATCCGCCGCGG
>CALHUZ010000215.1 GCA_938039305.1 uncultured Saprospiraceae bacterium | reverse complement strand
CAAATGCTGCAAATCGCACAAGAGCTTGGTTATTCGGAGACAGCCTTTATAAAATCGATTCCTACAGAAGAAAACAAAGGTACCTCCTTCACCATAAGGTTCTTTTCTCCCAAGATGGAAATCCCTCTTTGCGGTCATGCCACCTTAGCTGCTGCAAAAGTGGTCTTTGAATTCCTGAACAATAGTGATAAAGATGAACTTCATTTTTTTAATATTCAGATGCTTGATCTTGCAGTGACTATGGACGACGGCTTGATTAAGATGTCATTCCCTGCTTATGAAACTCAACCAGCAGAAGCACCTCAAGCAATGCTTGATTCATTAGGAATTGAAGAAGTAAACAACGTCACTTACAATAAGGAGACTAACATCCTTCTGTTAGAAATTGAAAGCCCAGTTGTTCTCTCAGAGTTATCACCTAACTTCGCGACACTAAAGCAATCGCACGATTCTATTAATGGTGTATTGGTCACAGCACCTTCGAAAGATGGTGAATACGACTTTCACTCTCGATATTTCTGGCCATGGAGTGGTACAGATGAAGATCCAGTGACTGGAGGCACTCATACTTTTCTGGCACCTTATTGGGCTGAGCGTCTTGGCAAAAAGAAGATGAAGTCTTTTCAATCTTCAGCTCGTACAGGCTGGATGGAAGTCGAAGTCACTGATGACAAGAAAGTCATCATCAAAGGTCAGGCTGTGGTGTTATTCTCAGGCCATATGCATCCTGGTGACATCTTATTAAGTCCTCAGCCGACTTCATTCCTTAGTGTTCTCTAAAATTATTTGTTAGTTTTAAAAGGTGAGACCTGCTCGAGACTTTCCATTCAACCGGATATTAATCAACTGGACATTAGTCAGCTTGACTGTCATCTTGTGCGTCCTTATTGGAACATCAAGTCACATAAATCAGCTCACACACGAAAGGCCATTGTCGATTATGGTCGAGATCTGTGACAATGCGATCGACGATGATGGAGACAACCTAATTGATCTTAATGATGACGATTGTATCTGTACCGTCATTGAGCCTAAGTCACTTATACCTAATCCTTCATTTGAAGAAAAGAACTGCTGCCCTGAAAATCGTTCCCAACTTGATTGCGCAGATGTCTGGATACAAGCGTCTGGTCCTACTACAGATTATATTCATAATTGTGGTTATGGTGGCTGGGATGAGTTCCCACCGCCTCGTCCATTCCCCGATGGCGATGGTATTTTAGGATTTCGAGATGGGCGAAGAATTCAGAGAGACGGAGAAGCAGAGTTCAATTGGAAAGAGTACGCGGGCGCATGCCTTTTGAGTCCACTTGAACCTGGCACTGCCTATAGATTCCAATTTGATGTAGGCTTTGTTGATGGTTTTGTTTCGCCTGCTATCGACATCACCTTTTTTGGAACAACTGACTGTGAGAATCTACCCTTTGGTCAAAACGATGATGCCTTGGGATGTCCGACTAATGGCCCTGGGTGGATAGAATTAGGATCCCGAAGAGTATCTGGCAACTCTGGCTGGATAAATACATCAATCGACATAACGCCTCAGGACAGGATCACTGCTATCGCCATAGGGCCTTCTTGTAGGCCAACTAGCGCCAATGTCAGTACCTACTACTTCTTTGATAATCTTCTCCTCGATGACCAACGTTCCTTTGAATATAAAATAACTGAAGAAGGTCATCCATGTGAGGCCGATTTTACGCTTGACGTACCTTATGACAACATTGTAACTTATCAGTGGTATAAAGATAACATTGCTATAATAGGCGAAACGAAAAGTAGCTTAAGCAAAATGTATGGTGAGGGTAATTATCAACTACGTACAATCGGCCCAAGTGGATGCAATGTCACTAAAGCGTACGACTTCAAAATTCCTGTATTAAGGACTCCTGAAAAGATACAGATCTGTAAAGATGATACGTACGACTTATCAAATCGCACATTGACTACTTCTGGTTTTTATCAAGACACCCTCACTTCAGTCAATAGCTGTGATAGCATTATTGAGATCTCCTTGGAAGTCTTGGGAGAATTAGCATTCAATGAGACGGCAAAAATATTTGAAGGAGAAACCTATTCTATTGAAAGCTACCAGTTTAATGAGTCAGGTACCTACAATGTCCCCCTAACCTCAAGAATTGGATGTGACAGCTTAGTGACCCTCGACTTAGACTATTACCACGTATACTTTCCCAATGTCTTCAGCCCTACAAGTAATGGTCCCAATAGGATGTTTCGAATCATAGGCAACGACGACCTTATCGACGTCGAAAAGCTGATCATCTATGACCGCTGGGGGCACAGTGTTTATGACAATGAAGTAGCAGATCAAAATGATCAAGACAGCTGGGATGGTAGACGAAATGGACAATATGTGGCTACTGGCATATATACTTATATAGCTCATCTAAGAATGGACGATGGACTCTTGAGAACATTTTCAGGCACCGTCATGGTTGTGCTCTAATACAGATCATCAAGATTATAATCCTCAGCAAAACCCACATAACTGTTTTCCCTTAAGCATCTTATCTGCACATCATTAATATGTTGCGAAGAAGGAAATGTTAAAATTTTAATGTTACTTTTCTTCATATATCGAGTCTTAAACTTGTAGGACAAATAAATTATCAGAACAAAACAATTTTGAATTAATATGAACAAATCAATTTGGTGGTGGATTTTTTTCTTGGCAGGGTGTTGTTTTCTAATGGCCTTGTTATGTCGCTCATGCATATGTGGCGGTGCGATGGGAATAACAGAAAAGGCAGCCTCTGCAGTTGCAGCTGCGCCTGTCATTGCAGCACCTGTTGCTAAAGCAGCAACATCATTGTGGAACTTTAAGGATGGAACAGCTTACGCTAATGGCGTTGACCAATATTATAAGTTTCGTACATCAGATTTCACTCACATCACTCCTGTATCAGGTGATATGACAACATCGATGAAGGAGACAATGACATATCTAAAATCACATCCAGATCGATCACTTGAAATAACTGGTTACTATACAAAGGATGAAGAGAATAAAAGTATTTTGCCCAATCTTGGCCTGGCCAGAGCTGGCAACATTTCTAAATACATGACTTCTCTTGGCGTCGCAAGCAATCAAATAACAACAAAAGGAGTCTTAGTTCCAGCCAGTGGAATTGTGAATGGTATTTTGGCCAAAGGTGCTGAATTTACATTTACTGGAAAGGTGGCAGCTGACGGACGTCTTAAGACAATCAAAGATAGACTATTCGGCAAACCAGTTACTCTTTACTTCGGGACTAATCAAGACAACATCAATCTTACAGCCCAGCAAAGAACAGATTTTGCAGATCTAAAGTATTACTTAGACAACGTTTCAACAAGCAATCTTGAAGTATCAGGACATACTGATGCAGTAGGCAATAGAGATTATAATGTTAACCTTTCACAAGAGCGTGCAAAATTCGTAAGTGACTACTTGAGCAAGTTTGGTGGCATCAACACATCTCGAACAAGGGTTCTTGGATCTGGTCCAGATAAACCAGTCGGAGATAATGCCACAAGTGCAGGTCGCGCAAAGAATCGCAGAGTTGAAGTTACTCTACGATAGTTCTAATCCAATTTAATAATTCAAGAAATCTATATAATATGTGTTTTTGGTTACCATTTTTTCTTCTATTCTTAACAGGTCTTATCAGCGGTTTTGTCGGCTGGTGGTTAAGAAGAAATCGAATTTCAGAATTAGAAGGTCAAGTCTCAGACTATGACAATAGATATAAAAGTCTTCGCAGTGATCATGAAAGCTATGTCGGCCGTTATGACACTTTAGATGCCAACTACAATCAGCTCACATCTGACCACAGCTCATTGGGTCTGGAGCTAGATGATTGGAAATCAAGATATACAACAAGAGACAGTGAATACACTTCGCTTGACAGCAAATACGGTCTACTGAATACAGATCATGGCAAAGTGAAAACTGAACTATCCGACTGGAAGAGAAAGTATGAGACAAGAGATAAAGAGTATAATTCTCTAAATTCTAATTATACAAAACTCAAGACTGATCACGCTGACACTGTCAAAGATCGTGACAACTGGAAGTCAAGATATAATACTAAGGAAACTGAGTACAAAACCTTAGACGCCAAGCACAATCAACTGACGGCTGATCATTCAGGATGCTCAACAGCGATAAGTGATTGGAAAACAAAGTACGAAGCAAAAGATGCATCTTACAATAGTGTATTCGCTGAATATGGCGACTATAAGACAGCTACTGAGCCGCGTATCGAAGATCTTACCTTACAACTAAGTAATAAAACAACGGAGCATAATCAAGCGGTAAGTGAAATCAGTGATTGGAAGACAAAGTATGAAGCTAAGGAAACTGAATACAACAATGTAACTACAGAGTACAATGATTATAAAGCAGCTACAGAGCCACGAATAGAAGATCTTAGTACACAGTTAAGTGAAAAAACAAATGCTTACAACGGCGTAGTCAAAGAACATGAAAGCTGTGGATCTGACATTGATTCTTTAAAAGCACAGATCGAGTCTAAGAACTCAACCATAGCAGAATGGGAATCAAAGTACAATAACTATGAGAGCACCTACAATAGTTTGGTCATAGATTGGGAAGGAAAAAGCAAGGGCTGGGCTTCAGAAAGAAATAGTCTTGTCTCAGATATGGAATCTTCACAAAAAGAGTGGGAGAACAAATACAATGCTCTTGCTAAAGAAAACGAAGACCTTCATAAGTCCATAGGTAATTGGGAGCTAAACTTCAACAACTTAAAGAAGGAATCGACAGGAAGCTCTGATAAGAACAACGCTTTGATATTGCAATGGACGAACAAATCAAGAGATCTTGAAGGACAGTTAAAAGCAAAGGATGAGAACATTGACGGTCTCAACGGACAACTTAAATCATGGCAGACTAAATTCTCTGATAACGATGCGAAATTAAAAGCGGCACTTACAGCACTTGACGCAAAGCCAAAAGAGGTTGAAGTTATTAAGGAAGTTGATAAGATTGTAGAAGTAGAGAAGATTGTAGAAGTAGAGAAGATCGTAACTAAAGAAGTTCCAGTTGAAGTTATTAAGGAAGTAGAGAAGATCGTCGAAGTAGAGAAGATCGTAACTAAAGAAGTTCCAGTTGAAGTCATCAAGGAGGTTGAAAAAATCGTCGAAGTAGAGAAGATCGTAACTAAAGAAGTGCCTGTTGAAGTCATCAAGGAGGTTGAGAAGATTGTTGAAGTAGAGAAGATCATAACTAAAGAGGTTCCGGTTGAGGTCATCAAGGAGGTTGAAAAAATCGTCGAAGTAGAAAAGATCGTAACTAAAGAAGTGCCTGTTGAAGTAATTAAGGAAATCGAAGTAGTTAGAGAGGTACCAATTGAAATAATCAAAGAAGTTGAAGTCGTTCGCTATCCAGATATGAACGAACTCTTAGCAATGATGAAAGGCATGAGTACTTCTGAGGTTTCTCGTTCTGTAGTTGGTGTCTCAAGGACTAAAGGCACAGCTAAAACTAAAACAAAGACCTCCTCAAAGAAGGCTCCTGCTAAAGCAAAAGCAGTTACTAAGAAAGCTCCGGCTAAAGCAAAAGCATCTGGGAAGAAGACAACTGTTAAAGTCAAAGCAAAAGTTACTAAGAAAGATGACTTGAAGAAGATTGAAGGAATTGGCCCCAAGATCGAGCAGCTCTTACATGCTGATGGTATTACAACATTCAAGAAATTAGCTGATGCCAAGACTTCAAGAGTTCGAAAAATTCTTGACGATGCAGGTCCAAGATTTAGAATGCACAATCCAGAATCATGGTCAAAGCAATCAAGTCTTGCAGCTTCTGGTAAGTGGGATGCATTAAAGAAACTTCAAGATGTCCTCGACGGCGGAAAGAAAAAGAAGTAAACCAAATTAATCTACTATTAATACAATCATAATGAAACAAAAAAGCAAATTGATAAAAAAGGAAGCACTCGTAGACCGTATAGCGAAAAAGGCTAAGATCAGTGCAGCCAAAGCTTTAATCGCATACGAAACAGTATTACTTCAAAGTCCTGCTTTCAGAACTCAATCAGTGAAGGCCGTAACAGTCAAGAACGATGTAGCAGTAAAAGTACCTGGGAAAGTTACAGTTAAGAAAGTAAATATCACCAAGGAGAAGGCTGTAAAAACTGGTGCATCAAAAGAGATCATCAAAATCGTAGAGGTCAAAGTTCCTGTGCCTGTTGTTAAAATAAAAGAGGTAATAAAGGAAGTGCAAGTAGTTAAAGAAGTTGCTGTTGTTGTTGAAAAAACGGTAGTAAAAGAAGTTAAGGTTGTAAAGGAGGTTCCTGTTGAAGTGATTAAAGAAGTTACACTTGTACGTGAGGTAGAGAAAGAGGTAATCAAAGAAGTGAAGGTTAAGGATGATGCTGCTATCAAAAAGCTCAACGCAAAAATAATTGCTTTAGAGAAGGACATTAAAGTTCATATAGGACGCAACAAGGATCTTACAAAGAAGCTAGCTGCTAAACCGAAGACGGTTATTCAAAAAGTAGAAGTGATCAAAGAGGTTCCTGTTGAAGTCATCAGAGAAGTAGAAGTGATCAAGCAAATAGATTTTGATAGCCTTGAAAAAGCTATGAGAGGCATGAAGACAATTGAAATTTCTAAGAAAGTAGTTGGTGAGACACGCACGAAGAAAGAGGGAAAGATAGTCTCTCGAAGAGAAGTAAAAGCAGGTACTAATGCAGGCGCTAAGAAAGTAACAAAGAAAGCAGCCCCAGTTAAAAAGGCAGCCACTGTAGTAAAGAAGAAGGCAACGTCAGCAAAAGCTAAGCCAGCTCAAAAAGACGATCTCACAAAGATCGAAGGTATAGGGCCAAAAATATCTGGACTTTTAAGTGCTGCAGGTATCAGTACTTTCAAGAAGCTTTCAATGTCTAAGGCAGATGCGATTAAGAAGATATTGGACGCAGCAGGACCAAGATATCAGATGCATAATCCTACTTCGTGGCCAAAGCAATCAGCGCTTGCAGCTTCTGGCAAGTGGAAGGAGTTAAAGACACTTCAAGACAAGTTAAACGGAGGGAAGTAATTATCTACTTCGACGAATATAGCGGGCAATCAACAATGTTGGTTGCCCGTTTTTATTTAGCTATCATTGAAGAGCTAATATTGAACTATGAACAACCCCAATGTCAAAGATGTCAAGATTGATATCCTATCAGATAACTGGTATACTCTTAAGAAAGCCACCTTTGGATATAAGAAGGCAGATGGTTCTTGGGAGACACAAGAAAGAGAGGCCTATGATAGAGGAAATGGCGCAGGCATCTTACTCTACAACAAGGATACAAAACACATCATACTAACAAAACAGTTTCGCATGCCTACTTATCTCAATGGCAATGATGATGGTATGCTCATAGAAGTTTGTGCCGGCCTACTTGACCAAGACAATCCTGAAGATTGTATCAAGCGCGAAACTGAAGAAGAAACAGGATACAAAGTGACCAATGTAACTAAGGTCCTTGAAGCCTACATGTCTCCTGGATCCGTTACAGAGATACTTTATCTATTTATAGCAGAATACAACAAAGATATGAAGGTCAGCGAAGGAGGTGGACATGAAGACGAACAAGAGAATATAGAAGTCTTAGAGATTCCATTTTCAGATGCGGTCGAAATGATAGCTAAAGGAGAAATTGTAGATGCAAAGACAATCATGCTTTTGCAATACGCCCAGATTAATAACCTGATGAATTAATGAAATTTAATTTCAATTAATAGATGATCGTCAAAACCATAAAGTTTAGAAATTTTCCAGAAGACGAAAAGTTCAATTTCCCATGGTCGCTACCCATCGTTCAAAACTTCGATGAACTCAACCTTGAAAAGCCAATCAGCTTTTTTGTTGGAGAAAACGGAAGTGGGAAATCTACAATACTCGAAGGTATCGCAGCGTATACCGAAGTGCCACTGGCTGGAAGCTTTAGATATGAGGATGATGAATCGCTGAG
>CALHUZ010000214.1 GCA_938039305.1 uncultured Saprospiraceae bacterium | reverse complement strand
AGGTTCTATTAATATGCCGCCACTCTGTGGCTTTCAGTATGAAGCACAGGGAGCTACGAAGCACTGTAGGCTAATTACGGTAACACTCGTTAGGCTAATTATGATGACATTCATGTGAGTTACTAATTGGCTAAATATTATGAGCTTAACAGTGCATCAATCTCAAACATAGCCTAAATGGAGGAAAATAAGATCGCTGATCATAGACATGCGGTCTACTTGACATTGCCCATTACTTAGCATGAAAAATAACATAGGCCCCTTGTTTATTAATCAGAAGAGTATATATTCGCAGTAGAAAAAGAAACATGATTACAACTAACAATTGGTGGTGGCTCAGAAATAACTCGAAATACTCGGTATCTCAGTAGCCCAACAATTGTATTAAAATATAAAAGGCCTGTCGATCACCGACGGGCCTTTTTTTATTAAAAATTATGAAAAAGTACACGATACAGTCTGCCACCATGCTTAGTGATAAGCATACTTTAGTTGGGCTATACCTAAAGCTTAGGGATAGATACAACAGTGTCATGCTCTTAGAGACTTCGACTTACGCCACGAAGGAGGATAGTTTATCCTTCATCGCTTTTAATAGCCAGTCAAACATCCAAGTGGCTGATGGTGTGCTAAGTGTCGATGGCCAGAAGAAGACCTCTTTCGACATCAGAAAGGAAATCAAAGCATACATAGACGATATCTCAGTCGATACAACCGATGACTTATCGCGCTTCAATGCTATCCTAGGATACTCATGTTACGATGCTGTTCAAGAATTTGAAGCCATCAGCTTTGATCCAGATAAAACATCTGAAGACATCCCACAACTGCGATATGACTTCTATCGGCATCTGATTGTATTTGATCATTTTCATGAACGGATGCACATTATCGACTATGTCCCTGCAGGAGGATCTTCGGAGTTAGAGGGCATTCTAAAGACCATAGAGCACAGAGATATTCAGACGTTTTCATTTCGCACCGAAGGTGACGGATATAGCAATATGACTGATGCCGAATATATGGACATGGTCACTAAAGGCAAAGAACACTGCCAACGTGGAGATGTCTTTCAGATAGTCCTTGCCAGAAAATACTATCAAAAATATAAAGGTGACGACTTTAATGTCTATCGGGCACTGCGTTCGATTAATCCAAGCCCATACTTATTCTACTTTGATTATAGCGACTATAGGATATTTGGTTCTTCTCCTGAAGCCCAGTTGATTGTCAAAGAAGGAGTAGCTGAAATCCACCCTATCGCAGGAACATTTCGCAGGACGGGAGATGCAGACAAAGACAAAGAGCTCGCTGTGCAATTAGAAAATGATCCAAAAGAAACATCAGAGCACGTCATGCTCGTAGATCTTGCGCGCAATGACTTGAGCCGAAATACGAAGAATGTCGAAGTCGATAAGTACAAAGAGGTACAATACTTCAGCCATGTCATACACTTGGTGTCGCGGGTAACTGGAGAGCTCAAACCTGAGGCAAACTCGTTTGATATATTCGCGGATACATTTCCGGCAGGGACATTATCAGGTGCGCCTAAATACAAGGCTATGTCACTCATCAATAAATATGAGAAGGACTCAAGATCATATTATGGCGGCGGTATAGGACTGCTCTTTTTTAATGGAGACTTGAATCATGCCATCATGATTCGATCCTTCTTAAGTAAAGGAGGTGTGCTCGTCAGACAGGCGGGAGCAGGCATCGTAATTAACTCCGTAGAAGAAAAAGAGCTACAAGAAGTAAATAATAAACTCGCAGCTCTTGAGAAGGCACTCATTCTGGCAGAAAATTTGGAAAGATAAAAGGGCAACGATATGAAAAAAGTACTCATCATAGACAATTACGATTCATTCACCTACAACCTTGTTCATGCCATAGAGGGCATACTTGGACATGATATCACTATTTGGAGAAATGATCAGATCGACTATAGTCAAATCGAGGGATTTGAATATATCATCTTATCTCCAGGGCCTGGTATCCCAAATGAAGCAGGCGATCTGAAAAAGGTAATTAGCGATTACTCGTCGTCTAAGAAAATGCTTGGCGTATGTCTTGGACATCAAGCCATAGGTGAAGTATACGGAGCGACAATTGTGAATATGGACAAGGTATACCACGGTGTGCAGACGGATATCATTCACAATAAAAACAATACGCTCTTTCAGGGGTTAGAAGAAAGATTTGATGGTGGTCGCTATCATTCATGGGTAATCAAGAATGATACTCTTAATGAAGCAATATTTGAAGTAACGTCAAGAGACGATAATGGTGAGATCATGAGTTTTAAGCACAAGGAGCTGCCGCTCTACGGAGTACAATTTCATCCTGAGTCCATTCTTACACCAGAAGGAGAAACGATCCTTTCTAACTTCCTAAACGTATAGTATGAAAGAGATACTCAATAGACTTACGGATCATGAGACGCTTAGCGCAAATGAAGCCTCAGAAATACTAACAGCGATAACTGAAGAAAAGTACAACTCTTCACAAATCGCAGCATTCATGACTGTCTTCTTGATGAGAGGAATCACATCAGAAGAACTTAGTGGCTTCAGAGATGCACTCATGAACCTATGTGTCAAAATAGATTTAGAAGGTCTACAAGCGATTGATGTATGTGGTACAGGAGGCGATGGTAAGGACACTTTCAATATCTCCACCTTATCAGCATTTGTTGTTGCAGGGGCGGGTTATAACGTGGTGAAGCATGGCAACAAAAGTGTCTCTTCTAATTGTGGTTCTTCGGATGTACTACAAAGCCTAGGCTACAAATTCACGAATGATAAAGACAAGCTAAAGTCGCAGCTTGAAAAAGCCAAGATGTGCTACTTTCATGCACCTCTTTTTCATCCAGCTTTAAAATCCGTCGGACCAATCAGGAGAGATCTGGGTGTCAAGACATTTTTCAATATGCTCGGACCATTGGTTAATCCGGCTGAACCATCGCATCAATTAGTAGGTGTATTTAGTCTCAAGCTGATGCGATTGTATGAATCAATATTTGAAAAGCTTGGGCACAATTATAAAATCGTGCATGGCTTAGATGGCTATGATGAGATATCGCTTACAGATGTCACTAAAGTGATTTCTTCCAATAATGGAATTGAACTTCTGGAATCACAGCATTTCTCTTTGCCTCAATATCAACAATCTGACATCTACGGGGGTGAGACAATCGAAGAGGCAAAGGACATCTTCTTGAATATACTAAACAACACATCTACG
>CALHUZ010000213.1 GCA_938039305.1 uncultured Saprospiraceae bacterium | reverse complement strand
AGGATTATTATAAAGAAGGACTGATCTCGCATGATAACCTCATCACCATATCTGCTAAGAATTCTATGAATATAGAATATCTTAAAGAGCGACTATATACTGCGGTAATAGAAGCTCAAGATCTTGCGGATCAGACCATCGTCACCAATAATCGTCATTACGATGCACTTTATAAGTCTCAAGAATCACTTGATAAAGTGCTCACTGGGTTGACGAGTGGTATCACTGGTGACTTTATTGCTATGGATATTAGACAGACGCTTCATCATCTTGGTGAGATCACAGGAGAGATCTATACTGATGATTTGTTGGATAGTATTTTTGGACGGTTTTGTATCGGAAAGTAAATTTTGCGGTTCACCAATGCGAAGTTATCATGATGAAGGAGTGACGTTTCTACTGTTGTAATTTAGAAATTGATGAGTACTATGCCCTCCTGAAGACAGGGTAAAGTTCCATTTTTGTTCTTGAATGACAATCTTCCAAACCTCTAATTTATAATATTCACAAATCCACCATCTTCTACTTCAAAGACACCACCTTCCAAAATATCAAAAGGAGTAAAACCAATTGATTTTAATACCAAAGAACCATTTTTCGTAATTGTAAACTTTGACATAGGCTCCGCAACAAGTCCAAGAACCTTTGCATCCTGTACCAATATTATACCCGAATTCAAAAAGACGCCTAAGTCCGAAGTGCTTCCATTGATTATGGCAGTCCCAAGAATGTTTGACATAACGATATTAGAGTTGTTTTCAAAGTAACCACTTGAGTTAAATACAGCCACACTAAGGAAACCGCTCGCTATACTATCTAATTTTAGTGGCCCATTATTTACAAATGTTTCAAAATTGAGAATTCCATGCCGTTCCATATTGGTGATGTCAATTCTGCCTTTGTTTTCAAAGTTTGTATTACTGGAATTTGTAATGCCAGTAGTACCATCCTCTAGTGACATGAATCCTTCATTTGTATATTGAGCAGCTTCTTCACTAAGAAAGGCCAAATCTGTATCCATAATGAACAATTCACCCTTATTTTTTGAGGAAGAAGTTCCATGTAGATATATTCCATTCGAAACCATTGAATGTATCGTACAATCCTCATGGTTTTCAAATTTGCCGAGTATATTAAAACCACTGAACGAATTAGAAACGGTAAGACTGCCAAAGTTTAGTAACGATCCATTCTCCTCAATTTTAATCGAGAGACCTGGAGCATTTGAAACATTTAGCGAAGTTGATAGTAATATACCTAATTCGGAATAGCCATCTATAGTAATATGAAGAGCCACGGCATCAGCGGAAATGAGGACAATGTTAAGAGAGTTAATATTACCTCCGGTAATGATGACACTGTCAGCTGCCGAAGGGACAATGTCACCAATCCAATTTTCTGGAGTGTGCCAGTCAGTAGTGTTAGGAATTCCTTTCCAAGTGATTGTGGAAGCATGAGTTTGTGAAAAAGTTATCAGTAATAAAGTAAGGCAAAATAGAACTCGGGGTAAACAGCAGGAGTTACTCATACATGATAATTATTGAAAAACAAAAATAGTGGACTGAACAGGTCCATGCCTCACTGAAAAGAGTGATTTTCATATCATCAATCCCTCAACTCTCATCCGCCATCTATTGAATTGATCTACCATAGGATTATGAGTAGTGCTGTGATTGACGATATTATGAAATAGATCATCGGAATTTTCAAAATATGATTTATAATAACTTCTTCCATGTTGGGTTAGTACAGCAAATTCTTCCTCTATACGTTGAAGTTGACTTGTTGGAGTTATGTCTTTAGGGAAGGACCAAATATAGGTGGCGTGACTGTTTACCAATTCCCAAATGAAATGTATCATTTCTTCTCCTTCGATTCGAAACACAAATCCGAATTGAGGATCTATTGTCAAGAACAGTTTCTGCTTATCTGAAAGCAATGAAGAAAGATGATTTAGTTGGTGTTTGTTTCTAACTTCTTCTTTAGAAAGAATGGAGAATAGAAGTTCTCTTTCAAAGCTATCAATATTCCCAAGTATGATATCGTCTATAATTTGAGGAGGCGGATTGAATATGTTTTGCATATTCGAGTCGCGAAGTTTCTTGCGTGTATCGTCCAGTTGGAAAACTTTAATTACTTGTAGACTTTCTTGATTGATTTTGTCTATGTCTTTAGAGGTAGCATTGATATAAGATGTCTTCCCATTTTCTCTCCCTATTCCTAATTCGACGTTGATTGTTTTCTTTTTCAAAAGCTTAATCAAATAGGGTAGAAGTAATTTAAGCTGAGGGAAGATATGTGGATTATGAATTTTTATTAACTGCTCGTCTGACGCCCAACTGAAGCATTTGTCAAAAGAAACATGTCCTTTTTCAAATTTCAAGTCCATTAACCTGATTCTTTCTGTTAGTGTGACCTCATGAAACCGAGCCGACTCCATCTTGGTTGAAGAAGAGGGCATGCTGAGTTTAGCTTTATTATTGTAACTGGAAACAAACAAAGAGAAATCGTCCCAGTTAAGATTATGAAAATTAATCGAAGTAATCCTATACTTTGGACATGAGCCTATCCACGGTGAAGATACTTTTGGATTAAAATTCGAAATAGCAACTTCCAGTGTACCCTTATTCTTATTAAATGTTTTTGGGATAATTTCCCAATAGAAAGGCCTTGACGTCAAAGTGCAATTGTCATCAGGAAGATTAGTTGCTTGGATCTCTATGGACTCTTTAGAGTCGAACCATATTCGTTCATCTTGAAACTTGATGATAATTTTCTTACTTGTCACAGACATGGGACTAAATTAATCAAAGACACCAAAATGTCTGACTCTAATTAGCTTTGTTTTAATGCCCTTTCAATAATACCTCGCCTCTACGATTATAAAAATCATCACCTTCTTTTACAAGGTGGCCATTGACAAAAACATACTTGAAGCCAACTGCTAGTTGATGTGGTTGATCAAATGTTGCCTTGCTCTTAACTTCCTCAGGGTCAAAAATCACAATATCAGCCTTTAATCCTTTTTTAATTATGCCTCTGTCTTTCAGCCCAACAATCTTCGCTGATAATCCAGTCATTTTATAAATGGCATTCTCTAGGGTTAGTAGTTTGTTGGTCTGTACATCTTCCTCTATTATTTTTGCAAATGATCCATATCCTCTTGGATGATGCATCGTGGGACTTCCATCTGAACCTATGGCTACTAAGTCATCAAGCATCAATGTGTTTTGCAATTCATCATCCATGACGAAGTAAGCAGCGCTTGCTCCATAAGGTCCTATAATATCGCGAAGTATGATCTCATACGGACGATCATATTCATCCACCAGATCTTGCAAAGTTTTTCCTTTATAAGGCTCGGTTCCAAATAGTGTAGCCTCAGGGCCATTACGTAGTTGTATTTTATTTTTTAGAAAAGCCAATAACTCATCTACTCTTTCTTGTTTGATTGCGGCATATTTTTTTGGAGTCTTTGCCCATTCTGGGAAGACTATTCCAATGCCGGTATAGCTGGCAGAATATGGATAGAAGTCTGCTGATACCATATGTCCAGAAGAACGTTTTTTATGAAGCATGGCCAACAGCTCTTTTGCTCTTTCACTTCCATGGCCATATACCACTTTCAGATGCGAGATGTTAACTGGGCAATAGGCGGACAAGTTGATCATTTCTGAAAGGGATTCTTCTATTGCTTCGTCATCTTCGTTTCTTATATGGGATGATATGATGCCATTATTTTCTCCTACCGTTTTTGCTATTTCAATTAATTCTTTTTCTTCTGCG
>CALHUZ010000212.1 GCA_938039305.1 uncultured Saprospiraceae bacterium | reverse complement strand
ATCACCGATATCTGCATTAAATACCGAGTGTCTCTTATTCTTCTTTATATAATTGAGCGAAGTGTTGGTTGCGATTCTATAGATCCAAGTGCTTACTGAGGAGTCCCCCTTGTATTGGTGAGCTTTTCTGAACACATTGGTGAAAGTGTCTTGAGTTATTTCCTCAGCGTCTTGTTTGTTCTGAGCATAACTGATCGCAGTGTTGTACACCTTAGAACTATATAGATCATAAAGCGACTTGAATGATATCGCGTCTTTCTCTGCAATCTTCTTTATAAGATGTATTTCGTTCGTCACTCTCCCTTGCTATGTCTTATATCTTCTGTGCAGTCTCATTTACAGAGCTCAGCTGATATAACATTATAAGGGGCGGAAGTTGCTTATGTACTCACTATGATTGGTTAATCTTCAGAACAATTTAGCCGAAGGATAATTAGAGGAGTCATCATTCAGTCCCGACGACTTTACTTCTTCGTTCTAACAAAACATTGTCTTTCCACTCTCCATGAAGCTTCCCGATCTTCTCTTTATAGCCGATGACTCGAAATCCACACTTTTTATGAATAGCTATGCTTGCTTCGTTTTCTCTAAATATGCCTGATTGAAGTGTCCAAATACCGCTGCGTTCACTTTCATGAATCAAGGATTGAAGCAGAAACTTGCCTACACCTTTTCCTCGAGCATCAGATGCAACATAAACACTGACTTCAGCTACGCCGCCATAAACACAACGACTTGAGACAGGAGAGAGAGCCGCCCAGCCAAGTATATGATCTCCTTGTTTAGCGACAAGCCTTGCATATGAAGTATGAGCACTATCCCATGCTTCCCAGGTAGGAGCACCTGTCTCAAATGTTGCGATGCCAGTAGATATACCTTCCATGTATATCTCTGCCACTCTCTTATAGTTATCTGCAGTTATACTTTCTAATTGCATGGACAGCGTGATTAAAGATTAGCAACAGCCTCCACCGGGAGTGCAGCTACCTGCATCCGCCGTCATCATAGAAAGATCTATTGCTAACTTGTTTTCTGGAACGACACATCCTTCTTTAGCAAGACAGTCTGTTTGTTTTGTAGTAAGTACAAAGTTTTTTCCATCAAAGTCAAGTCCATATTTTCCAATTGTGCTTCCTTGATACTCTACTTCAATATCTAAATCACCAATGCCTAACTTATCTTGGGACAGCTGGATGATGTTAACCAACTTTTCTGGGTGAAGCCTGTGATCATAATCATCAGAATCCCAAAGTTGAAAATTGGCGACAACTTCCTCTCTTATTTTACCACCACAGTCGATGAAGTCTTTTCTAATCTTTCCAACTTCAGTAACATGAAAGTGATTAGGGACAAGAGTCCCGTCTGGAAGTTCAAATGCTATTGTTTCTAATTGGCTTAAGTGCTTTTTTATTTGTTCTATAGTCATGATAAGTTATTTCTGTTGTTTATGAGCAAGTGATCTTTTGACCAAATGCATTATCGAATATTTGTTTCATTTCATTGTATACATCTTGATTGATACAGTAGCAGACTTTAGTGCCATCAATCTCTCCTCTGATGAGCCCTATCTGTTTCATCTCACGTAAATGCTGAGATATAGTAGGTTGTGCAAGGCCTATCTCATCTACTATCTCGCCACAGATACAGGAGTCTACTTTGATTAAATACTGAAGGATCGCTACACGCGCTGGATGGCCTATCACCTTAGCGATTGCTGCGATTCTGTTTTGCTCTGCTGTGTATATGTCTGTTCTTGTTGCTCCCATTGTATATGTATATTGCAATATTACGATTAAGTAAATTGATTTACAACTATTATTCTGACGTTTTTACTTCTGTAGACTCAAAGACTATACTAAAGTATAGCTCTCTATCCGCGTTTCTCCTTGATCTTTGAGCAAACACTGCATATGAATCGGATAATATTAATTGTATCGACATTGATGATAGCTCATCTGTCAAATGCGCAATGGACTGGAGGCAACAACACCGCTCCTTATGTGCGACTTAATCCTAGTAATGATGAATATGGAATAGTCATAAGCGACCAAGCGCCAGGCTTTACCAACCCTGATGCCAAGTTGCAGGTTTCTGTAAACCCTAATTTTCATGGTGGAGTAGTTGGAGAATTTAGAGGCTTTGCTATGATAGCAAATCAAGATATCTTAAGACTTAGGTTAGATGTACAGACTGGTTCTCAACTTCCTAATCCATATTATCTAAGAGGGTTGACATATTCAGGGTCCACTATATTTTCTATAGATAGTAAAGGCTCTTCAAGATATCAAGGGTCACTAAGATTACTTGATTTTAATGCTCCAACGTCAAGTAATACTGCTCTAAGAGTTAGGGGGGAGGAAGCATTGTGGTTTAATGGCGAGGCTTTCAGTTGGGGGTTTGGTGGAAGTTGGAATCGTTTTGCTCGTCCTATTACTATAGGGTCTGGGACTGCGCCTGGGAGTAGTACTGGTTTGCGTGTAGATGACGATAAGAACATAGATGTTGTCGGTGGTGATGTTGGGGTATTTGGAGGAGATGTCAATGTCTTGGGTGGTGATATAGACCTTGATGGAGGTAACATAGAAGTCACCAATGGAGGTGTTTTAAACATCGAAGGACCGAGCTTAAAGCAAATATTTTTCAAAAGAGACCCTTCTACCATTTTGAGTAGAATAGAGTCAGGGTTGAATTTCTTAAAGTTAGGGGATCTTAACCAAGTGATTTTCTCAGCAGGAGGTGTAGATAGACTTAAAATTTCTGCATACGAAGGAGCCTTTTTTGATACGAATATTACCATGAGAGATGATCGAAATATTCAATTTGGAAACAACGTGCTTTTACCAGAAGCTGTGATATATCATGAGCAAATTAATAATCAAAATTATGGACGGCTTAGGATGCACAACAATTTAGAATCTGGGGAAATCATAATCGAGTCTAATGGGGGCGATGTTACTATGGGAAACGGTATGGCTGCTATTGCTGTCAAGAATTCATTTGTAGGAATCGGGGAGAAGAACCCACAGCACACGCTTCACGTTTCAGGAAATGTAGGTATCACAGGAGAATTCTTTGCATTATCGGATCGCAGGGTCAAGTCTGATATAGAGGAGATCATGGATGCGAGAGATATTCTAAATGAATTGAATCCAGTAACTTACAATTATAATACAAGATCCTTTCAGGATATTACACTTTCAAAAGACTTGCAATATGGGCTGATTGCTCAAGAAGTTGAAAAGATACTTCCTTCTTTAATTACGCTGCATTCGAAAGTCGAAAATACTGATGATGAGCTAATTGAGCTTAAAGGTGTTAATTATACGTCGATCATTCCAATTCTAATTAAAGGATATCAGGAACAACAGAAGGAAATAGAAGGATACAAGAGGGCCCTTGAAGACATTATGGAAAGACTAGAAGATCTTGAGATAGAAAAGTCGAATAAATAGAAATAATTATTCTTTCGATAGATTTCTTTTTTTGATTTATAAATCTGCACTACTGGGTTTGCTTATAACAAGGCACTAAGAATTTAGAAAGATGAACCATTGATAAATTATATTCTATGAAGCAGGTACAGCTTCCATAATCAACCGCAGCGCGTTGTTAAGAGCCTCCATGCCCAAAGCTGATCCTTTATAATGTCCAAGTCTAACAATGACCAGATCATGCGACGGAACCATAATTGTAAACTGACCACCGGCACCTGCAAAGAAGATGGCATCTTTTGGGACTTCAAATATTCCATCACCATTGATCCAACAGAAGTTGCCACCATAGATATTCCTTCCATCTGCTTTCCACGCTGGAGCTAATTCCAATGCATGATCGAGATATCCCTCATAAAGTATTCTTTCACCATTCCAGACTCCATCTTGCAATACAAGATTGCCAAGTCGCGCCCAATCTCTTGGTGTGCTGAATTCATATCCTTGAAGGAGGAAGTTGCCATAAGGATCAGTTTCCATGACCATATGACTGGCACCTATCTTATCTAATATTTCCCGCTGAGGGAAGCTGTGATAATCCTTGCCTTGACCTTCGGCACCAAGTCGTACAAGATAGTTAGCCAGCACTGGATCACTGTTTCTATATCTACCTATTGTATTTGGTTTCCATTGTTGGCCGAGACTTGCTGCGTATGCATATGAGTCAGTTGCCCCAGTGTATAGATAAAGATGATCAGGATAGCCTTGATCTGGGTCGAAGTCTGGATCTTGAGGTGCTCTACATCGGATACCACTTGACATCCTCATGATGTCCATTATTCTAATCTCTTGGCGAGGATCATCATCTTCTTCATACCATTCTGGTATGGGTGCTGGTTGCTCTAATGAGTAAACTTCTTGGTGTATCAAAGCGCCGAGCATGATGGCTGTGAAGCTCTTGCCCATCGACCAACTTTCAAGTTGTGTATGCATGTCGACTTCATCTTTGTAATGCTCTCCTAAGATGCGTCCCTTATGTGTGACTATAAATCCTGCTGTCAGTGCACCAGCTGGATTAAAAGCGGCTGCAACGGCTTCGTTAATCTTATCCATGTCTACTTCCGCCGGATAGGCTGAGTCAGGTAGTACATCTCCCATAGGCCAAGGAGTCGTAGCTGCATCTGGGACATTCTTTGCAATCTCTTGAGGAGTAAAGTGTAGTGTTTCATCTTTGCCAAGGCAAACACATCCTTGACCACCTGTGTACTTAGCTGTGATGACAGTGCCATCACTGAGTGTTACTTCTGCTGTCTTAGTTTCTTCATTTACAGTTCTTTTAAGTACCGTCAATCGGGCTTCATAGGGACTTGTAAAATAACCAATTGCCTCAGCAGCAAAGTCCATATCTAAGCCAGTTACAAATACTGCTGAACAAAGAATTTTGGCAAACCCACATGCGTTATGTTCTTCAGCTGTTCCTGGAGGAGGAGTATAAGGCGGTATATCTAATTGTTTTGAATTTGCACGAGCTATTAGAGATGCTACTACAGGATCATCTTTTTCAGATTCAGTGTCAACCGATCCAGTTTGTGTACAAGAAGTAATAAGAATTGATAGAATAGCAAAGTATGTGAATCGCATGACTTGATCTTTGCATTAAGATAAGAATATGTGTTGTAGCGGACTAGACTTGGATGAATTATTTGTAATTGTAGTTTACACTGCTTTTTAAAGTTTCAGAATAATGTACTTTCGGTGAATAATAGAAAATATGAAAAGATTGCTTCAAAATCAAATGTCATGGATGTCATCATTGACTCTTTTATTTTTGGCTTTTGCCTTGTCTTCATGTGGTCAAGATGAAGTTGTTACTCCCATAATACCAGATGAGCCCATTGTCGAGCCACCAGCTGTTGTAGACAATGATTTTCTTGGAACGATGAGAGGTCTATCTTCTCAGGAGTTAGTTGCAGAGATGGGCATCGGTTGGAACCTTGGGAATAGCTTCGATGTGAGAGACAAGGACAAAACTGTTTGGGGTAATCCTCTTACTTCATCGACTCATGTAAGAGCGGTCAAAGCGATGGGGTTCGAGACACTAAGGATTCCAGTCACGTGGGATTATCATCAAAATGAAAATGCTCCATATACGATTGAGCAACCATATATAGCAAGAGTTGCCTTGATAGTTGATGAAGCACTTAAGAATGATATGCATGTCATTATTAATACACATCATGATGATTGGATCATACCTACTACTGAAGCATCAACTGAGGTAAAAGATAGATTAGCTAGTCTATGGACACAAGTCGGTACTCATTTTATCGATTATGGAGACAAGTTGATATTTGAAGTGATGAATGAGCCTAGACTCATGGGGTCACCAGAAGAGTGGAGTGGAGGAACTCAAGAAGGAAGGGATGTCATCAACGAATATCATAAGGCGTGTGTTGATGCTATCAGAAGCACAGGTGGAAATAATAGCACAAGACACTTGATGACTCCAACTTATGCTGCGAGTAGCACTACTAATGCAATGGAAGGATTGATCGTACCGAACGATGATCCTAATATTATAATTTCCATACATAGTTACTTCCCTTGGTCTTTTGCCGGTCAAGAAGATGGTACTAACATCTGGGGCTCAGATGAAGAAAAGCTGGCTTTAGAAAATGAGTTGGATTGGATTAGAGACAAATGGATGGTAGCATCTAACCGCGCAGTGATATTAGGAGAGTGGGGGACTACCGACAAGAACAATCTTACTGCTCGCACTGAGTATGCGACTTACTATACTACAGAAGCTGTAAAGCGTGGATTGCTACCTATCATATGGGATGATGGTGGAAACTTTGGTATGTATGATCGCAATACTAATACTTGGAAGTACCCTGAGATAGCTCAAGCAGTAGTGGCTGCCGCCAAATGATACCAAATAACTATTGCGCTAAAGTTTGGACTATATCTGTTCGCGAAGCGCCTTAAGACGGCTAAGGACTTTTTCTAATCTCAATTTGACCTTTTTCTTTTTATTTGTTGATCTACCACCTGTAAGTTCTTTGCGAGCTCCATCGATGGTAAATCCTCTGACTTTGACCAGATCATATATCTTATTGATGTTTTCTACATCTTTGATAGTGTATCTTCTGACGCCACCTCGATCTTTTCGAGGTTGAATCTCTTTGAATTCTCCTTCCCAATACCTCAATAAAGATTTAGCTACATCAAACATCTCACTGACTTCAGCGATAGTATAATACCTCTTGGTAAGCGTAGCGATATCAATCATAGGGTGCGTTACGGATTCCTTCATCAAAACAAGCCATTTATCTGTGAATCAATCTGTTCTAGAACTGTTGCAAAGTCTTCGGGATTGTTCTTAAGATCCAATTCATCAATGTCGATGATCAGTTTTTTGCCCTCATCAAAGTTAACGATCCAGTTTTCATATCGCTCATTTAAATTACGCAGGTAGTCGAGACTCATGTTGCCTTCGTATTCTCGGCCTCTTGATTGTATATGCTTCACAAGTGTCGGAATACTGGCACGTAGGTAAATCAATAGATCTGGAGGTCCAGTCTGCGTGAGCATTGACTTGAACAGAGAAAAGTAATTATTGAAGTCTCTTTGCTCCATTAGGCCCATCTCATATAAGTTGGGTGCAAAGATGTATGCGTCTTCGTAGATCGTACGATCTTGGATGACCACTCGATCTCCTTGTTTGATTTCAAGAATTTGTTTGTATCGACTATTGAGGAAGTATACTTGGAGATTGAATGACCACCTCTTCATATCATGATAGAAATCGTCGAGGTATGGATTCCCTTCAGTTTCTTCATATTGTACATCCCACTTATAGTGCTTGGAAAGCTTCTCACAAAGAGTTGTTTTTCCTGCACCAATATTTCCTGTCACAGCAATATGACGTAGCTCGCTCAAGTTGTTACATTTACATGGCCTAATGGGCAAATACGCACCGTTAGGCGATTTTGTTAAACAGTATGTCTAATCAAAGATGCCTAAAATAGATGAAAACTTAATTTCGAAGCTTGAAAAGCTGTCGAAGCTAAAGCTAAATACTGCTGAGAAGACACAAATCTCTTCAGATTTAGAAGATATCGTACAGATGTTTGATAAACTTCAGGAGGTAGATACGACTGATGTAGTGCCCACGCGCCACATGACGACCCATCAGCATCCTCTAAGAGAAGATCAAGTAGCTAACGAGCTTACGACAGATCAAGCCTTGAGCAATGCACCAAAAGTGCATGAAACCTTTGTAGCAGTACCGAAGTTTCTAAAGCCTAAATAGTATCATTTTCTAACTGAACCAAAAAGAGTTACACATGGATCCAATTATTGAGATTAATGACATCGCAAAGACTTATATCATGGGGGCCGAAGAGGTCCGTGCCTTAAAGTCTGTCACCACCAATATCAATAAGAATGAATACGTAGCTCTGATGGGGCCTTCAGGTTCAGGAAAGTCGACTTTGATGAACTTGCTCGGATGTCTGGATACACCTACTTCAGGATCTTATATACTCAATGGTTCAGATGTAAGTCGCATGGATGATGATGATCTGGCTGATATACGCAATAAGGAGATAGGCTTTGTCTTTCAGACTTTTAACCTACTTCCACGTCTATCTTCATTGGATAACGTCGCGTTGCCATTGATCTATGGAGGAAAGAGCAAGTCACAACGAGAAGAGATGGCTGAAGAAGCACTTGATAAAGTGGGTCTAAGTGATCGTATGGATCACAAGCCTAATGAACTGTCAGGAGGGCAGAGGCAGCGTGTTGCCATTGCAAGGGCTATTGTTAATAACCCTGCCATCATACTTGCCGATGAGCCGACAGGAAACCTTGATACAAAGACGTCCATAGAGATTATGTCTATCTTCGAGAGGATTCATGATATGGGCAATACGATTATATTGGTGACTCACGAGCCGGATATAGCAGAGCATGCAAGTAGGATCATTCGCCTAAGAGATGGCCTTGTAGAAACAGATGAAATCAATCATAACGTTATTAAGTCTAACGACGCGACGCATAGATATAATCAAGCTTAAAGCAAATATTACTCTGGTTTGAAGATCTATACGAAGACAGGTGACGAAGGAGAGACATCATTAGTCAGTGGACGGCGCATATCCAAAGCGGAAGCACTCATCGAGAGTTATGGTACTGTTGATGAGCTCAATGCCTTCGTCGGTGATCTGGCGACTAAGCTGTCAGCAGATGATCTACAGCGGGATATAACTGCGATCCAACATACTCTTTTCAACGTAGGATCCATACTGGCACAGGATAACTTCGAGATCGATGGCTATCCGACCTTAGAGATTACTGATATAACATATTTAGAAGGTAGAATAGATAAGATGAATGAGTCACTTACTAAGATGACTGCCTTCATTCTGCCAGTAGGCTCCGAGGCTATAGCGAAGGCACATATATGTCGTACTGTATGTCGTAGGGCAGAGCGCCGAGTGATTGATGCTGAGATGCATACCAAAGTACCGCAAGTTGTCCAATACCTCAATCGTCTATCCGATTATTTCTTTGTGATGGCCCGCTACTTACACTTCTTGGAAGGAGTTGCAGAAGTAACTTGGGACAGTGGATTTCGAGAGAAGTAGTCCGCTCCGAGGAATTATATTTCCTCTAAAGGATGAAATCACCTTTCAAAGTTGTTAAAGAAAACTGAAAGAGTCACTTTTGTGAATGTTTTAGGGCAGATTGCGTTCTATACATCATAAGCTTATATAATATGTTCAGACATTTACTTTCCGGGTTATTGATGATAGCCTTTGCGGCAAATAGTTTTGGTCAAGCCGATATCGAGATTGCCATCAAGAATTATGATTCCGACTCTCTCATCTT
>CALHUZ010000211.1 GCA_938039305.1 uncultured Saprospiraceae bacterium | reverse complement strand
GGTTTCGGTTTGTAGCTATTCCATCTCTTAGTGAAATAGAATGTGTACTAAGACCAGCGAACCTAAAAGTCCCCAACCATACCATTCTATCTTTTTATCAGCAGATACGAATAATGTCTTCCATGAATTCAGGCCATATCTCCAACTGATTAAGTAGACAGTTAAAAATCCGGAGATAATTACAAAAAAGGCGCGAACGAAATAATTCATTTCTGGAAAGAAATAAAGAATTACAAACTGCATCGGAACGGTTAACAAGAATCCTATGAGTGCTCCAACATGAGATGGCTTTACAAATGTTACGGCACTACAAATTAGAACAACGATGCCACAGTTGATAAAATACCGGAGTTGGTTAAGAGTATGTGTGAAAGCACTGTCTGGATTGTCAAATTTTATATAAAGAAGAATGAGGCCCATTATAATGCCCGTGAATAAGGTTATTATAATCGTCTGACGTCCTGCCTTAATCATCTGACGATCGCTTGCTTCTTTATTGATGTAACCTTTGTAAATATCGACACTCCATAAGGTGGCAAGAGAATTAAAAGTAGAATCGACTGTACTCATCAATGAAGCAAATAAGCCACAAAGAATCAGTCCTTTTAATCCTATAGGTAGATAAGTGGATACTAAATACGGAAATGCCATATCTGGATCTTCAAGCCCGCCTTGATCTTTTAAAATGACATAAAGGGCGATGCCTGGCATCACTATGACTAAGGCCATGACATACTTCATTATGCCGCCGACCATTAATCCAATCTGTGCATGACGTAGGGATTTAGCCGCGAGCGACCGTTGCATCACTGTTTGGTTCGCACACCAATAATTGATATTTAAAAAGAACAACCCAAACATATGAATCCAAGGAAGTTGCTCATGATCAGAGGGAAGATGAAGATGCATTCGATCTGATGCCTGAGTATATAGTTCTGACCATCCGCCCGCGTGCCTCATCGAGACAACATATATAACGATGCCACCTAATAATAATATGGTGAATTGGATAATGTCAGTTCGGACCACAGCGCTTAATCCTCCGAGATATGTGTAGATAGCAGAGAAGATACCCAGTCCAATAATGAGATAGCCTACTCTGAAGAGTTTGTCTTCATGCAGAAAAGTCAAGTATTCACTGAAGACTTGTTCTGCGGCATAGGCTCCCCAGAATAATGCAGCACCTAAAGTGATTGTAGCAAATAGACCGATGTTCGCGATCGTATAAGCGAGACTAACTGTCTTGCCAAGTTTGATTTTTATAAACTGAGTGATCGTTATGACCCTTTCTCTTAGATACATGGGGACGAAGACAAACGCTGCTAAGAGTATGCCTTGGATTGCGTTGATTTCAAGATTAGCTTGAGCAAGGCCATATAAATATGCAGATCCCATCATCCCTAAGAACTGATATCCATTGATGTTAGTAGCGATGGTAGATAAAGCGATGGATGGCCAGCGTAAGTCTCTGTTGCTGAGAAAATATGATTCTGCTGTTTGTTCACCCTTAGCTCTGCCTGTCAATGCCGTCAGCATTATAACTCCAAAGTAAACAATGACGATAATCAGATCTATCATACTCTTCGGAAATATAAGACATCATCTCAAAAATCCTTTTATCATCTTTGCATAGAATCATTTTAGAATGCTACAATCTCGTATTAAGAGTTTTAAGGATGCTATCAAGGGAGTCTTATTAGCATCTTCGTCTGAGTTTAACTTTAAGATTCACCTGGTTGCTGCTATTCTTGCAGTATGCCTTGGTTTATTCTTCAAGATTACAATGATGGAGTGGCTCATCATTATTCTGACTATAGCCATGGTCTTATCAGCGGAATTGATCAATACAGCTATTGAATATCTATGTGACCATATACACCCTGAAAAGCATCCGAGTATTGGTAAGGTAAAGGATGTAGCTGCAGGTGCTGTACTCATAGCAGCTTTAGGATCAATTGTGATTGCTATTATCATTTTTGGTCCACACGTTGGTCATTTGCTGATGAGCAGTAGCTAATAATAATACAAGGATCTCATTCGTTTTTGATGCAGTAAGAGTAACTATTGACCTGATGTTCAAAGATCCATTGTCTTACATGTGGGTATTCTTGTGTGGAGCTATCATCACCTCCATATTGTGCTTTCCTATAAGCACTGCCATAGGTCAATCTGATCTCGATCCGCGATTTACTAATTTTGACGGTACGGTTCATCAGATTCCGTATGATTCGCTCTTGTTGGGATACCGACCTTATGTAGAAGACTTAGATACATTGAGTAAGCTTTCATGGAAGAAGGTATTTGTCAGAGTATTAGAAACAAAAGACCCTTTTCCTGATGTATCGTTGCGCACTGAATTCGCGATTATCTTCAAGTCACAAATGATGATTCCTAAGGATGGTCAGTATGAGTTCATCCTTGCTAGTGATGATGGAACCAAGTTATGGATAGATGATGAACTTGTCTTAGACAATGATTTTGTTCATGCGATGAAAGTTGCTCGTGATACTATCAATTTAAAAAGAGGGCTTTATCCTATTAAGCTTTGGTATTATCAAGCCTTTCCTTCTAAGTATGGGGTTATATTCGACAGCAGATATATAGGCCCAGAAAAAGAAGAGATATCTGAACCTATAGTGTGGGATGGAGACATCTTATTTGACTTCGATCATTATGTGCTGAGTGATGAAGGTTTTAGGATGTTAGATGATTTAGTTACTGTTATCAATTCTAAAGGTATTGATGAGATTACAATTAGAGGCCATACTGATAGCATAGGTCCCGAAGATTATAATTATACATTATCCGAGAAGAGGGCTCAAGCGATTAAGGATTATATCGAAGATGCCACTAAAGAGATTCAAGTCCAGCTGATAGCTATAGGGTATGGAGAAGAACAACCACGCGTGCCTAATACGACTGCTGCTAACAGAGCCAAAAATAGAAGGGTAGAATTCGTTCTTCGTTAGTTGTAGACATATATTTTGGCGATACCAAACTTTCCTTCATTACTTATATAAAGGTGATTATTTTCATCAAATGTAATTCCCTCAGGTTGAGCATGAAGGGCTTCATCTAAGAATTGCACTTTTTCAATTGATGAGTCTCTATTTACAATAACCAGAAGTTTTCCGACACTTGATACTATATAAAATTGATCTGTCTCTTCATGTAATGTGATTCCAGATGGTGCAAAAGATTTCACTCTTTTTCTAAATTTTTTGATTGTAGCTTCATCAAGATCTTTATTGATGTTTTGATCTAAATATGCATAAAGTGATTCGTCGCTGATGGTTAAGAACGGTTCTGGTGCTAATGTCTTAGACTCGAGATCAAAGGCGTAAACAGTTTTAGACTTTTTTATAGTTTGCGTTGAGCTGATTTTAGATTTACCTTTACATGCGAGCAGTAGGGATGATGATTTTGGATCATATCCAAGACCTTCTATGTCATTGTCTTCTCTTAGGTTTGTTCTAATTGGTTCTGCTTTTCCATCCGGTTTTACGAGGCTGATTTGCCCATCACTATTTGTAACATAGATATTTTCATTTACAAATTCAATACCCTCATAGTCTCCTTTTTTGCCAAATTTTGAAGTTTCTAAAACTTTGCCGTTCTCCATATCTATAGTGAAGTACTTTCCCTTCTCATCATTAACCGCCAACAGTTTTTTTCTTTTGTAATCATATGTCAGGCCTGATATCTCTTTAAGGTCAGAAGTCATACTCCAGACTTTGTCTGGTTTGTTGACATCGTATGACTTGCCTGTATCAGTTTCAGCATTAAGTATTTGCACTTCCTGCGCAATGACTTTTTTTTCTATTTTTTTATTGCAACTTAAAGTAATGGCTAAAAGTAAAATTAGAATGGTGTTGTTCATATTCGGTGATTCTATTGTCTGATGCCATTGCCAAGTGGAGTTGCGGGCATTGAATGAGGTATTCGATTTTGGATGATGGGCATTGAGCATGTCTTTATTCTTGGTAAAACATATTTAGCGAATAATTCGCATTCCTCCAAGTGCGGGTATCCTGAAAATATAAACGATCTAATGCCCATGTCCATATACCGGTTTATTTTATCCACGATCTGATCTGGATTACCTACTAACGCTGCACCACATCCCGATCGTGCTCTACCTATACCTGTCCACATATGGTCTTCGACGTATCCGTCATTATCGCTGGCTTCTCTCATCTCGGACTGTCGGGATACACCAAGTGACTTGGCATCAAGCGCTCTGTTTCTTATCTCTTCGCCTGCTATATCATCTATCTCAGACATTAATTTTTTAGCACTGTCCTTCGCTTCATCTTCAGTCTCTCTGACGATTACATGGATACGTAACCCAAAGTCTACAGTTCTACCATACTCGGCGGCCTTGTTGCTCATAGTACTCATCAAGCCTTGAAGTTTGTCTTCAGTTTCAGGCCACATGAGATAGACATCACAGTGCTCAGCACATAGATCTACGCCGGCTGGAGAATATCCTCCAAAGTAGAGTAAGGGACCTCCGTTTTGTTGATATGGTTTTACTGGATCTGAAGGCAGATCAATATTATAAAAATCACCCTTATAATTGATGTGATCTTGTGTCCATCCTTGCTTGAGTATGTTGATGACTTCTCGAGATCTTTGATAACGAGCTTCTGAAGGTAACTTTGTACCTGGAAGATCTGATGAGATAATATTGATCGTCAGTCGCCCTTTTAGTATATGATCCAGTGTCGCAATAGCACGTCCTAACATCGGAGGATGAATCTCACCGCATCTGATGGCTGTGAGCAAGTTTATATTTTTCGTCAGAGGAGCTACCGCAGAAGCAAATGTCATGGTGTCTTGGCCGACTTGATAGGACGATGGGCAAAGAATATTTCGATATCCTAATTCGTCTGCTTTCAAAAGAATGTTAGATGCATTATCCCAGTTTGATCGATATTTCGGATTGTGTGCTCCTAAGAATTGATCATCGCCATTGCAAATAGGAGCAAACCATGAGACTTCAGCAGCATCAGTTTCTGCAGACCTTATAGTTATTCCATTTTCCATTCCCCTCATTTTCTATTTACTGTCAAGCATGTATTACAAAGCTCTTTCTTTGACAAGTTTAGCTAATCTATGTCTTTAAAAGCCTAACGAATCCCAATAAATAGTAAGATATTTGTATTGTGATGTGTACAGCGTCGTATTTGAGTAACAAACCTGCCAGAGCTTTTTCTATTTCACGATAGTGTCATTTATTCAGACTTGTTGATTTATGTCTTCTGATTTTTCATTTTCTTCTTTCGATCGTATTGAGCGCAAAGCACGATTGGCTTCGGAACAATTCGACCTTGTTGTGATTGGTGGTGGAGCAACTGGAACCGGCATTGCTCTGGATGCAGCTTCGAGAGGATTAAAGACAGCATTGATAGAGAAGCATGATTTTGCATCAGGGACATCATCTAAATCTACCAAGTTGATTCATGGAGGATTGAGATATCTGAAGCAGTTGGATGTTGCTTTGGTCAGAGAGTCCGGAACAGAACGTGCTGCTGTTAACAAGTTAGCGCCACACCTTTGCTTACCTGAGAAGATGTTGTTGCCTTTAGTAAAAGGAGGAACATTTGGAAAATATTCTACCGCTGTCGGCTTATGGGTGTATGATTTTTTAGCAGGTGTTGACTCGTCTGACAAAAGAGTAATGCTCTCAAAAGCCGACACAATAAAGAAAGAACCCTTACTTGACCCTGAGACGTTAAAAGGATCTGGGTACTATGCTGAGTACAGAACAGATGATGCAAGACTAACTATTGAGCTGATTAAAAAAGCAACTGCATATGGTGCTACAGCCATCAACTACTTGGAAGCGGTAGCTTTCGACTATGATGGTGATATCATCAATGGTGTAAAATGTACAGATCAGCTTGACGGAGCAACCCTTCATATAAAAGCCAAAAAAGTAGTCTCTGCTGGCGGCCCATGGGTGGACAAACTTAGATCTATCAATAATTCTCTAAATCACAAAAAGCTTCGCCTTACTAAAGGAGTACATATTGTGCTTCCTTATCATCGTTTGCCTATTAGTCAGTCAGTTTACTTTGATGTGCCAGATGGCCGTATGATCTTTGCAATTCCTCGTGGGAAGGTTACTTATGTCGGCACTACGGATACTGAGTTTACTGGTTCATTAGATCGAGTAGTGGCTACACAAAAGGATAGGGATTACCTTGTTAAAGCAGTGAACAATACCTTCCCAACTTTGGATTTAACTGAGCACGATGTCATCAGTAACTGGGCAGGACTTCGTCCTTTGATTCACGAAGATGGAAAGTCGCCTTCAGAGCTTAGTCGTAAGGATGAGATCTTTACAGCGAAAGATGGATTGGTTTCAATAGCGGGAGGGAAACTTAC
>CALHUZ010000210.1 GCA_938039305.1 uncultured Saprospiraceae bacterium | reverse complement strand
TTTTAGAAAGCGATGAAAGTCAGCCCAGGCTACTCTATACAAAGATCGCCATTCTCTTTCAAGGGCTTCATTTTTCACTTCCATTGCATTCTGTAAATGCTCAAAATAAGTATCAAGAATTTTATTTTCTAATCGCTCACACTCACTTTCATTCAGACAGCTTCCTATAAAGTAAGCTACATCTTTCATCCCGCATCCGCCTCCTACATATTGAAAATCTACTCCAGCAACCTGTCCATCTTTTGCAAAACAGAAGTTGGCTAACTTAGCATCTCCATGAACGAGTGTTTTGTATTCACACGTAGTGAGTTGATGATCAATGATAGAGGCAGCCTCTTTCAATCTGTGATCATTTAGTACCGCTAATTCCTGCGGTCTGGTCGCCAAATGCCAATAGGTGCCTACTTCCCAAAGTCCCTCTGGATCTTTGTCCAAGTAACTTGCATGGAATTTTGCCAACCATGCCAAGCACTGCCTTATTTCTTCCCACGTGACAGATCTCTTGCGTAAGGGATATCCTGCTTCATCCAGGTCCTCTAGCACCATAAGCACCTCATCATCGTGTGTCACAACGGCAAGGCATTGTGGTAGGCGAGCAATGCTGTCTTTGCTGTATCTGTCATACCATGTAGTTTCTACCTGATATGACTTGACTTTTCGTTGATGACCGATATCAGTATTCCACCCGCGTGGGTGATTATTATTTATGGGTAGCTGAACATGCTTCACTACGACACTATCAACAGATGCATCCTTTAACCCGATTCGCATGATTTTCCCGTATCCACTCCACAACTCCTGGATCATTTCTTTTTCAATTAAAGAAGAAGCCCCAGTAGTCTGGAGAATGACCGATCTAAACTTTTCATTCATGAGACATCAAAGATAGCAAAGTGTCATTCGGTAGATATTAGGTCTAAATAGACTTTTGGTTTTAAAAACTTATTCACTTAACTAATTCTTTAATCAGGGGAAGAAGCAAGCCTTTTTCTTATTCTACTTAGTGATTCGGGCTTAACGCCTATGTAGCTTGCTATTTGATATTGAGGTGCTCTGTTTAATAAGTCTGGTCGACTTTTCTGTAAGTCAGAATATCTTTGTAGGGGTGATTGGTTGATAAACTTTGCCAATTCATTTTGTTGTTTGACTATTTCTTTTTCAAGTATTTGTTGAGATGTTTTTTGGAATTTAGGAAATTCTTCAAGAAAATCATTTCCTTCATCATCATTTGCTACGACTACGTGCGAGTCTTCTATACATTCTAAATAATATTTGGAAAGACCACTATTTTCGACACTTGTAAAAGGTAAAATCCAATCTTCTTCCGTAAAAAAGTTTGAGGTCTTTTCTTCACCATCTTTCAAGTAATATTGTCTAATGCAGCCTTCTATTATAAAGTAGTTGTCTTTAGGGATTTGTCCTTCTTTAAGTAATACTGTGCCTTTTTTGACTATACTTATTTTAGTGCCATTGCGAATGATCTTTCGTTCCTCTTCGGAAAGTGGTTGAAATTTTGAAAAATACGCTATTAGTTTTTCTATCATTTATTGTTTCTTTTGCTGCCAGAGAACACTCTGCGTATTATAGTGGATCGGTATGACTACTAACTCAATGTAAGAACTTATCGATATACTTTAATATAAAGTTAAATCACCTCTATCAAATCACCAATATGATCATCGTATAGATATTTATAATCAGATCGAGTATTGGCTATATGGCCAGGATCCCAGGAATATTATCGATGAGAAGCAGTTAGCTATTTGATAATAAGAACATCTGCACTAATACTAATCCCAGTTTTAACGATTTTCCATTTTCCTTGGCTTGTTTTTCGAACATACGTTTTTTGCTTGTTATCAGCACTGTAAGCAACTTCTCCATCACCAAGGTCTTTAATGTGCTCTAAGGAAACAAGGAAATCTCCTGTTACAATGATATTTTCATCTTCGAGATCAAAACTAATTTCGTCTTTGATTTCTTCTTTATTAAATTTCACATAAATCGGCTTTTTCAAGATACTTGTTATTTTCTTTTTCCCTTTTATATTATAGATATTAACTCGATAATGAAGGCTGTCAAAAGTACACCGTGCAATATTTAGATTTATTTTTTTGATAATTGCCTTTTCTGTTTTGGACAACTTCATTCTTACGGCATGTTCGAAGCCTAATTTATATTCTCCAAATCCGGCCGTATTTGTTTTGGAATTTCCAGTGTGTCCTAATGTTTTTCGACCTAAGATATTTGGAGTAACAATTATTTCCTGTAATTCATAAGCCATAGGAGAGAGCTCAACATTGTAGTTTGGTCGACTGCGGAAATCTTTAACCTTTATTTCAAAATGCTCAAAGCCTATATAAGAAAACCGTAAGACCTCTTCATCGTACTCTTTACCAATGGTTAGATGATATGTTCCTTCAGATTCAGAGACGGTCCCGATATCCATTCCTACAACGCCAATGCTTACATACTCCATTGGCGTCATATTCTCTGAATTAATTACTTTGCCAGTTATAGTTTGACCAAATGACCATAGATTTCCCAACATTAATAATAGCATTAAGAGTAATTTCTTCATCTTCTATTTTTAGTATTTAATGGTCCTACTATATATATGGTATAGAAAAGAGAAAAAGGTTGCCTTGTGGATGTGGATTGTCATGCTGATATCAAAAAGATAGCTACTCTAAGTAACTATGGCATGATGTATAAGTGGAGCCGAATGTGTATTCAGGTATTTGCGACAAGAACTGGTTCTGTCAAGCCAATAGTAGAGTGCGGCACGTATTTTCTAAGCTGTATCTAATTCTGAACTATGAGCTTCTGAACAAAAACCTTATGATCAGCATAAGCCTTTATAAAATATGTTCCATCACTTACAGAGATTGGGAGTTGAGCATTAGTGCTTAATGAATGGTGCGTTTGTATCCTTTTTCCAAGTATATCATAAACTATTATATCTGCTTTAGAAATTCCTTCGGGAAGCTCTACAGTCAGAAGATCTCCAACAAGAGGATTAGGGTATATTTTAAATCCTTCAGTAAGCACTTCCTCAGTAGCCGTTGTCATATCTACAGTGAAGGTGTAATCAAAGTAGTCAGTTAGATCAAATTCTTGAACTTGTGCTTGATCTCCAGAACCTACCGTGATACGATATTTTCCTTTGAAGCCCATGATATTTACTTGCCCATTTTCATCAGTAAGTTGGTCAACATCTGTCCACCATTCTTTGAAAACTTTATCTATAAATATTTGTCCTGAAGGCTTTATAGACCAGTCGCTTCTAAAGATTGGGGCATTGTTCTTCCAGTGATTATCATCCCAGAAGCCCCACATGATAAAGGAGTTAATGGCAGGATGGCCAAATGACGCCAATAGGATATCGTTCATGTATTGCGCTTGAACATCTTCAGGTACATCTGCTTCGATATCATACTCGGTAATGGACAAGTTAGGTCCGACCATCTCTGCGAAGTCAGTGAAGGTTTGTCTCATTTTTAGAATTGAAGTGGGCTGAGTGCCGATGTGGCATTGAAAGCCGATACCATCTATTTTCGTATCACTGCTTATTAATTCTTGTATGATGCTTTTATAAAAATCAACAACACCTGGCGCAGAGCCGCCACCTGAAAGAACGATGTAATCATTGAGATACACTTTGAGTTCCGGGTCGATCTCTCTGATTTGATTTATAATTTCCAGATAGATTTCTCTTCCTGTTTCGAAGTTAGGATCTTGCTTGAACATTTCTTCAAAATCTCGGTTCACCGCAAGTTCATTAAAGACATCCCATTCTCTGATGAGGTTTTTAAGTTGGGGGTGATTAATCATAGTGCCTATACGCGCACTGATGCGATCTCTTATTCTACTGAGATTTGACCTGTTGGCAAATATATCTTCAGGCATCATTTCATATCCAGGCCAGAACAAAGTATGACCACGCATCTCTATACCCTGATCCGCCAGATATTGTATAGCGCTAACAGCTTCAGCAGGCGTACTTATCCATTCTTCTTCCCAAGCATCCCATTTGAGGCCATTTTCGGTGACACCGACATTGAAGCCATGTCCCTTGCCATCGAGATTAGAAAGTTTTTCTACGTATGTAGGATCATAACAATTGTTTCCAGGCATGCGACAAGTCACAAAGGCAGATCCAAATCCAAAATCGTGTGCTAACATTTCAATTTTTACAGGCACATTTGCGACAGTGGAATTATCATTCGTCATAGCAACTATAGAGATGCCTATCTTTCTATTTTCTTCTATATAGTTCTCAGCTTCTATTCTCCATCCTGCATTGGGATCGCTTCCTGCATATGATCCTGGAGTAAAGCTATTCGGCATTTCCTCTAAAGTGTGGTTATTTTCAAAGTTAAGTGCCATCCATCCTCCTAAGTAAAACTGCTGTGCTATAGCAGCTAAGTGAATACCAAAAGCTAACTCATCTATGCCATAATCTTTCTTTGCTTCAAAAGGAATCAGATACTGCTTCCAGTCATCGGTGAGTTGGACATTGATTAAAAACTCTTTGTCAAAAGTTGCTGCATCCTCTGCAAAAAATGATAAATCTGAACCACTGTCTACTTCCCTTTTGGCATAAAAGCTCAAGAGTACTATATCCCCTTTTGAGACAGCTTCAGTATTCTTGATTCCAAATCCCGAATCCCATGCATTTACACCAGCCTGGCTAACATCGATCACGACTTCTTCCTCAAAGGAAAATCCATCATTGTGTATCGCAAGAGCTGCCTGACCTGCATTTCCATAATAATATGCAGTCTCATTAATCACAGATTCATCAGAACCAAAGGGAAATGAAACAGCTGTGAGGTTATATTTGCTTTGAATCTCTGACGCCAATTTGTTACCGTAATTCTGCGAGTAACCGAAGGAAGATAAAAGTGTAAACAGGATTATTGATAGTATGCGCATGACCTTTTCATTTGTGACTTACACAATATAACCTTCTCGATTTAATCATACAGCAGGGTTTGTCCTTTTGTAAATTTTAAATCAGTTCCTTTTTCTGATTTGTCGGCGATCCCAACGAAGTCGCA
>CALHUZ010000209.1 GCA_938039305.1 uncultured Saprospiraceae bacterium | reverse complement strand
TAAATGGAATCAAACTTTCGGTAAGTATCTATGCTTCAATCCCTTTTCTAATTGGTGTTGGACTATTGTTCTTCTATGAGATCAACAAGAGTATGGAAACAAAAATCGAACAAGATCTTTTAGCAAGAAGAGCAGGTCAATCAGTATAAGTTGAAAACAAATAGTATGAAAGGATTTGGATTGTTGTTGGCTATTTTATTAGTAGCCAGTTGTAGTAAGGAAACTAAAATTGAAGAAGCCGAATCAGAAGGCCTTAAAGATGCCTTCGCACAAGACTTCTTTATCGGTACATCGCTTAATACTGATCAGATATACGAAAGAGATAGTCTTACGGATGTAGTTATAAAAAAGCACTTCAATGCGATCGTTGCAGAGAACTGTATGAAGTCAGAAAGTATTCATCCAGAAAAAGATAGATACTTCTGGGATGAAGCGGATGCATTTGTTGACTATGGAGTGAAGAATGATATGCACATCACAGGTCATACATTGGCTTGGCATTCTCAGACACCTTCATGGTTCTTTGTAGATGATAAAGGAGATGATGTAGATAGAGAGGAGATGATCAAAAGATTAAGAGATCACATCACCTCAGTTGTGTCGCGATATAAGGGACGTATACATGGCTGGGATGTAGTCAACGAAGCTATCAATGATGATGGCACAATGAGGGAAAGTAATTTTTATAAAATCATAGGCCCTGACTGGGTAGAACTTGCATTCCAATTTGCTGCTGAAGCAGATCCAGATGCTGATCTCTATTACAATGATTATAATATGTCTCGCCCCATAAAAATGAATGCCATTCATAAAATGGTTAAAGACATGCAAGCAAAAGGCATCAAAGTAGATGGAGTAGGAATGCAAGGTCATGTGAATGTTAATAGCGATGATCCACCAGTAGAGGATTTAGAAAATAGCATCGTTAAACTATCAGAGTTAGGAAAGGTAATGATCACAGAGATGGATATTACTTCTTTGCCTTGGCCTGAAGACTTGAGTGCCGCTGCGGAGGTTTCTATCTCATCCGCTTATCATGAAGAGATGAATCCTTTTCCAAATGGATTGCCAGATACTATGTCTTTGAAACTTCACCATCGGTACATATCGCTTTTTAATTTGTTCGAAAAGCACAAAGACAAAGTAACAAGAGTGACGACTTGGGGCGTTAACGATGCACAGACATGGAGGAATGGATGGCCTATCAAAGGTAGAAGTGATTATCCATTGTTGTTCAATCGTGATAATACACCCAAGCCAGTGGTAGATAGCCTTATTGCAATGAAAAGTAAAAATGTAGAACCGTGAAAGAGCGTATCAAGCACCTTGTAGATCATGTATATACCGCTGACCCGTCAGCTCATGTTTTTGAAGGGAAAGTATACATCTATCCTTCGCATGATATAGACGCAGGGATTCCATTTAATGACAATGGAGATCACTTTGGGATGCGAGACTATCATGTGTTCTCTATGGATGATATCGATGCAGCTGTTGTGGATCATGGCGTGGCGCTCGATGTAGATGATGTTCCGTGGGCTAAACGCCAAATGTGGGCACCTGATGCAGCAACTAAAGATGGTAAATACTATTTCTATTTTCCTGCCAAAGATCATGATGATATATTTAGAATAGGCGTAGCGGTAGGAGATAAACCAGAAGGGCCGTTCATCGCACAGCCCAAAGAAATCAAAGGCAGTTTCAGTATTGATCCAGCTGTTTTCTTTGATGCTCCTTCAGGTCATCACTACATGTACTTTGGAGGATTGTGGGGAGGACAACTCCAACGATACAAAACTGGAAAGTACATCGATGACGATGGAGAACCTGCAGATGACGCACCCGCACTTTGCCCAAAGATGGCAAGGATGACAGATGACATGTTAGAGTTTGCAGAAGAACCTAGAGATGTATTGATATTAGATCAATCAGGAGCGCCACTTAAAGCGGGAGATCATAATCGAAGATTTTTTGAAGCTGCTTGGGTGCATATGTATAACGGCAAGTATTACTTCTCTTATTCAACTGGCAATACTCATATGTTGTGTTATGCGATTGGTGATAATCCCTATGGTCCTTTTACTTATGGTGGAGTAATCATGACGCCTGTAGTCGGATGGACAACTCATCATAGTATCTGCGAAGTAGCAGGTAAGTGGTATCTCTTTCATCATGATAGTAAATTATCAGGAGGTGTTACGCATCTTCGAAGTATGAAGGTTGCCGAACTGACGTATCGTCCAGATGGATCGCTTGAGATTTTAGATGGTATGATGGAGTAGATCTTCATTGAGATGATACAAATAAATAGAAATTTGGCAGTATGGTCTGCGATGATAACAAGGAGCGGATATGCTATCGAAAACAAAAAAAGGGAAACATCATGCGATGTTTCCCTTTTGCTTTTTATAAATAATTGAATAAATTATTCTTGTTCTATCAGTTCTTTTACTCCACTTGGAACTGCAGTTTTAGCTGCTTTCTTTTGACAAGTCTTACATAATTCAGAGATGCCTTTTTCCTCCCATGAATCTTTGATACTGCCATTGCTAAGTGCTTTTCCTCTAATGTGCTGGCAGTCGTCATATGCATGGTATTTGTTTCCTGCAGTTGACCAGTAGACGTTATCACTATCTATGCTGAGGCTTTGAGCTGCTGCCGTCTGTTGTTGGATTTCTTCGGTGTACTTCTCAACTGATGGAGGATTGAAGTCTGCTCCAGTGATACCTGCTGCAAGAAGTGCCACGGTGGCTATACTACCTGCTATTCCTTTTGTCTTGCCACTGATGTTCTTATTCGTAAAGATCAAGATGACTAATGGTAGAAATGCAAGCACTCCCATAATGGCACCTAATTGGTTCTGTATGAAGAACCGTGTTTCATCTTTCTCAGATGCGGGATCTAACCTGTTGGCTTTTTTCCATAGAGTAGAACCGGTAATCGCAAGAACTAAGATGACACCTATTGCTACGATTAACCATATCATGGTCTCATCACTGATGAGCTTTAAGATTGCAAATGCTTGACCTGCCATGGCAAGTACCCAAGCTAATATGGCGAAGATCCTTAGT
>CALHUZ010000208.1 GCA_938039305.1 uncultured Saprospiraceae bacterium | reverse complement strand
AAATGTAGTCTTTTAGATGGTGTCATAATTGAAGTATTTAGATTGTGAATACTCAATATGAATAGTGTAACTATAGGTTGCAAGATCTCAGAAGTAGAATCCCCATTTACACGATGCGAATACCTGAAAACTGGGATGGGTTTACCATTGGTTTTAATTTACCTCGGAAGCCTTACGGTAAATGTCGACCCTTTATCAACTTCGCTCTTCACAGTTATGATGCCTCCGAGTTCTTCTACTAAGCGCTTGACGATGGCAAGTCCGAGTCCATGACTTTGCTCTCCAGAAGTAGGAGATGAAGAGCCTTGGTCGAATCTTTCAAATATTGATTTTTGATCCTCCTTGCTTATCCCAACTCCATGATCTTGAACTGCTAAGATGATCATGTCGTCGGTGGCTCTTGTGTGGATATTTATCTGGCTATCGGGATGAGAGAATTTGATTGCATTGGAGACAAGGTTTCGCATGATTCTCTTGAGTATGGAGGCATCGGTGGTTATAGAGATATCTGCGGAGTCGTAGTTGATGTTGACTTTGATGTTTTTCTCTTTTCCAATTACGACTTCTTCCGAAGTAGCCTCATTAAGTAAGTCTTTTAGATTGATTTGTGCGAGTTCGAGTTTGTGGAGTTGGTCTTTGTCTATGGATAGGGCACGATCTATCGACTGTAAGGCTTCATCTGATATATTGACCAGTGCTTGCCTCGTTTCATCTATAGATTCAGAAGAAGATTTGAAGCTAAGACTTTGTGCCCATACTTTGATAGCGGTGAATGGGCCTGACAAGTCGTGAGACACAAGCGACATCAAGTTGTTCTTATCTCTATTTAGTTGTTTGAGTTTTTCATTCTGCAGATTGATCTGATTATTTTGTTCTGCTAAGAGTTTGTTCTTTTTTCTATTTGCGCTCCAAAACCATATAATTATAGTTGTCACAATGAGTAGGCTCGATAAGCCAGCTATGAACAGTCTGATCTGATGATTGCTAACCTCCAGATCTGCTGTGAGCTGTTTGTTTTCGAGTTCTCTTTTTTCAGCTTCATAAGCTTCTCGTAGTGAGGCTATTTGGATATTAGCCTCTTCATTGAGCACCTTAGATCTTATGGTTGTACTCTTGAGTAGTTGCTCATATGCTTTTTCATGCTGTCCGATCTGGTTGTAAAATAAGGACAAAGTATTGCTTGTCTGATCTTGCAGTTGAGCATTATCTAGTGATGTAGCGATACTATCAGCGATTAGTAGATATTCTTCAGCCTCTTTATAATTTCTCTTTCCTAGCAATCCTGCAGCTAGATTATTCATGTTGTGTATGATATCTTGGGCACTGCCCTCTGGCCCTATTGCAGTGAGATTTTCTCGGGATAGTTGCACTGTTTTATCATATTCGCCTAGTTTCTCATATAAAGAACTTAAGTTGATCTTTAGGTCAAGAAGTCCTTTAGTATCACCTATACTCTCCTTGATGACTCGCGACTTATTATAAGCCCAAGCAGCACTGTCTAATTGTTCCGCTCTCTTATAAATGATGCCGAGATTGTTATAAAAAGATGAAAGCTGCTTTGGGTCCTGTTCATTAGACTTGGCATCTTCTATTACATTTACCAAGAGTGTTTTTGCCTTGTCATATTGGCCTATCGTGACATATATATATACCAGATCACTGATAGCCGTGTTGATGTCCATCTGATGATTTGCTGCTCTGGCACTTCCTAAGAATTTTAAGCTATAGTCGATAGAGCTAGCTATGTCCCCTTTATAATCATGATAGAAAGCTCTAAATCTATCAGCATGAGAATTGCACCTTTCATATGATATCTCTGCACCTATTTTTTCTAATACTTCTACCCAGATTAATATAGAGTCTACTGATTTAGGATCAGTGACAGGTTTGGATTTAATCCAATCATCGACTTGTTGTTCTGTCATTTGGGATGCAAGAGGAGACGCCAAGCAAATTAGAGCGATGATGCATATAAGAAGGATTTTATTATTCGATGACCCCATGTTTGATGGCATATTTGATGAGACCAACGGTGTTATTTACGCCAAGTTTGAAAAGCATATTTTTTCTATGAGTATCAACTGTACTTGTGCTTATAAATAATTTTTTTGCAATCACTGCGCTACTATATTCTTGACAGATAAGTCTCAGAACATCTTTTTCTCTTTCGGTCAATATATCTTTAACACGATTAGCAGGTATGGTCACAGTATTCTGCTGCATGTCTGAACCTAAGTATCTGCCATCACTAAAGCAAGTGCCACCTTCAGCAACTGTCTTTATGGCTTTATGAAGATCTTCGAGTGAGCTGTCTTTTAGTATGTAGCCTTGAACCTTGTGCTTTTCTAATTGTCTAAATGTTCTATTCCCACGCATCATGGTGAGATATACGACGGGCAAATCAGGTCTGTCTTTATTTATTTTTATAATTAACTCTTCAGCGTCTATATCTGGCAATTGAAGATCTAAAAGTAGTATATCTATGTCAAGATGCTCAAGTGACTCAAGTAGACTGAGACCACCTGTAAAGCAATGGGCAACTTGTATATCTTCGACTGCCCCAAGTAACCGCTTAAGTCCTTCTAAGAACAGCTCATGATCATCAACTAGTGCAACCTTTATCATATAGATAGACAGTTAAGTAACGTCTATGTCAAGATAAGAGAAAAGATTTGATCTTCTCAGGTTCGCATCTACTTACTTAGTAATTAATAATTCTAATCCTGTATTTTAACATTTGTTCAAGTGGATACTCCATTACTGACTTACTTGAAAGAGCTGTCTTTCGACAAATGACTTGGAAGATGATCCAGTTCAGTAGCCATTAGTACGCTTCGCATTTATCCAACGCGAATTTCAAAGTAATTGTCTTTTTCAGCTAAGTATGCCTTAATATATATCAAATGATGATACAAATTAGGTGTGCTGGCATCACAGAGAATACCTAAATACACGATGGCGCTTAAGCTTTCCTTAGTCTATATTGCTACCTGCAAAAGCCAGATTATGAAAGATCTTGATAATGCCATTATGCGCTACCTATTAGTGATTGGGTTGCAGTTAGTTTGTATGATAAGCATGAACGCTCAGACAGTTGTCCGTTGGACTGGTGGAGGCAATGATGGCTTGTGGTCTAACAAAAAGAATTGGAGCGATGACTCTGTTCCTGACCAGACAAAATATGCAATTGTAGAAGGCGAGGGTGACGTCCATGTAGATATCGATGCTAACCCCTATCAGCTCCAAGTACAGGATAAAGCCACTTTAATTATTGACAAGCCATATTCATTAACCATCGATGGTGGAGTGCTTTCTAATATTGAATTTGTAGGAATCAGGTCTTCGGCTTCTTTGATCGTAGAAGGAAGCTTGATTATCAATAATGTAATTGGAAATGGGATTAGAGTATACGATACAGCAGTTCTTAATACGGAAGGATCTGATGAGGTCAGACTACAAGATGTCACTGGTGATGGTTTGAGAAATGACGGCACTGCGATTCTCGGTAATACTTCTCTTTATTTTATCTCTCAGGCTGCCGTCTTTAATACTGGCAGTCTTACATTCCGGAAAGAATTGCTAGTTCAGGATCTTGTATTTAATCTAGCTTGGGGAATCAATAATTATGGAGAAGTATTCAATAACGCGAACAGTACAATAAACATAAGAGGTCAGTTAGGCGGACTAACGAGTATTATAAATCAGGTTGGTGCTACTTTCCATAACCATGGCATTATTAATATAGATGATTCACAAACCATAGCCGTTCATAACCTCGGCACCTTTTACAATTATAATGATATCAGCATTGATGATATCTATAATCATGCAATAGTGAACGCTGGTGTCTGGCATAATGAAACATCATCCTCAATAATGATCAACGATATAACTGCCCCTGTATCTTCTGCGATAAAAAACTCTGGAGGACTTTTTAATAATGATGGTGATATAATACTGAAAGACATTCAATATATCGGATTACTAAACGAGGGGATTTTTAATAATGATGAACTGCTGAGTATCGATTCTACACGGATCACTTATGCAATCAGAAATCACGGCACGATCAATAATAATAAAACAATCCGCGCCAATAGAATAAATTATACGAACGGATCCTCTACTACAGCAATTTTAAACGAAGGAACTGGTGTCATCAATAATAGCAAAAGCATATACATCACTTTCGTTAATGGTCATGGTTTAAATAATGAGGGAATCATCCATTCTACAGATCTCAATTCCTTCATCTCGATGAATTATGTATTGGGTGATTTGTTCATCAATGAGCAGGGGGCCATCTTCGAAGTTAGTGAGATTTATTTTTCAAGGATATTTTAGATTGCCATAGCTCTGCAAAGCTCATTGAGCGCGACAGCGATTGGTGAGCTGGGTGTTGCTCACCTCATATTTTCAAAACGTATTATACTCTTAGCCTGAGGGGTCTACAACTCTACATTTATTGTGATTCTTACTAAGTCTGCCCTGATCTACTGTATGTGGATCAATGGATATTTATATTGGAGGTATGAGACTATATTATTCTGATATCATCTCATATCTGACCCCAAACTTATCTACTGAGAAATCAATCTCAAGCTCCAATGTTAAATCTATGTAAATAACCCACCTCACCACTTAACGATATGATAACCTTCCCATAATGTTATAGCTAAGAGCCGCCTTTACATTTGTATTCGAAAGAAACAACCAAAGATGTTTATACAACAAACGCTTAGAACTGTAGAAACGATGACAAGACTTACTTCAATCTTCATTTTAATAGCAGCACTTACTTTCACGATTACTTCTTGTGGAGAAGATGATCCTTGTGATGATAAAGTATGCGCTACAGGACAAGTGCTCGATGCAGCT
>CALHUZ010000207.1 GCA_938039305.1 uncultured Saprospiraceae bacterium | reverse complement strand
TCAATTGTTTTGTCTAAAGTGGCTCTGGCATCGAGATATACAGGCCCATCTTGTATAATTGCTACACGCATTAAGCCAAGATATAACTTGATCGTAAATTAAGCAGCTAATATTTAAGAATATAAGAAATGCGGTTATTCAGATTGAAACTTCAAGTCGATCCACTTGTTATGCAATATATCGATCACATACTTGTAGCTGCCATCATTGCGATAGTCCTCCTTTCTGAAATCTTCTGGGATTAGCTCTATGACCTTACTGCCTATGACAACTTTGACATATTCTTTTGTGTAGATATATTCAAAATCAAGGTAAGCGGATACTTCATTTGCTTCAAGCGCACCATATGATACATTATTGACTAATACTTCATCAAAGCGGAGATTACTCGCGTTCTCGATCCTAAGTTGGATTCCAGTTTGTTCTTGACAGCTAAAGAGAAAAAGCGACGCCACAACCATTAAGGCCAGTGATTTAATGTTCATATACAGGACTAAGTTTTTAAGCGTACTCTTACCTACGCCTAAGTGAGTACTTCAAAGAAAAGACTTTTTTATGGAAAAGTAGCTACGGGTATCCCCTAGTAGTTGGTAGAATAATTGTCTTTTACTTAAGAAAGCTGACATCAGAGATAACTGTGGGAGAAATGGATGATTGGTGAGCTTTCCTCGAGTAGAACCCTTATTTTGGGCTAAACACCATCGATTATGCTTTGTCAACGCCAGGCCTTTAGTCTACCAGAAGATCAGATATTTTTAAATGGAGCATATATGTCTCCAATTCTTAAGACTTCTGAAGAAGCAGGGATTCGTGGTTTAATCAAGAAAAGACTGCCAACTGACATAACCGTACATGACTTTTTTGATCGCGTCGATGAGCTTAGGGTCGCTTATGCCAAATTAATCAATGCATCTGATCCTAAGAGAGTAACTCTAATGCCTGCTGCATCATATGGCTTGGCTAATGTGGCTAATAACTTGCCACGAAACGAACGCAAGAACATTATCCTATTAGGCGACCAATTTCCAAGTAACTACTACATCTGGGAAAGGGCAGCAGCAGAACGAGGACTACAAGTGATTACTGTCAAAAAGCCTAAAGCTCACCATACATCATGGACGGAAGCCATATTAAATAATATAGACAAAAACACCCTTGTAGTTAGTATGGCTCCTTTGCATTGGGGAGATGGAACTTGCTTTGATCTCGACTTGATCGGAAACAAAGCCCGATTAGAAGGAGCATTATTCGTTCTTGATGGAACGCAGGCTATCGGTGCATTTCCTTATGATCAAAGTACTAGTCAAGCTGATGCGCTAATTGTAAGCGCCTACAAATGGTTGCTTGGCCCTTATGGAATAGGATTCGCATACTATGGGGAAGCTTTTGATGATGGATTGCCTTTAGAAGAGACTTGGACGAATAGAGTCTATAGCGATGACTTTCAATATCTCACGAGCTATCAAAAAGAATATAGAGCGGGATCGCGCAGATATGAGATGGGTGAAGCACCTGACTTTATCAAAATCCCAATGTTGATGGACTCAATTACACAGCTAAATGAATGGCAACCATCGGAAATTCAGTCCTATTGTCGTTCGCTCATAAGCCCTATGCTTTCGGAGCTAAAAAATGTCGGATATCAACTTAATAATGAAGACGAAATAGCAGCACACCTATTTGGAATTAGGTTGATGAAAGATCAAGATATGGGTGTTGTAAAAGAGGCAATGACAAAGGCCAATATTTCAGTTTCGTATAGAGGAGAGGCCATAAGGGTCTCACCAAATGTCTATAACAACTCCGAAGAAGTTAATACGCTACTGTCCGTTTTGATCGACCTCGCGAAAAATAGTTGATGTATCAATTATTTTTCTTTGACATTTTACCCATAACCACAGCCCAATGGAATTATTGATGTTTAAGCCAGAATTGCCTGATTTAGCCTATGAGTACAATTGATTTATCAATTATTATTTACAATTATTAGTCTTTTTTCAATGTGTTATACATTATGATTTATTATCATATGATCAAGACAGCTCCTTGTGGCGTGGACATCCGGTCACATGATCATTTACCATACCTGTTGCTTGCATAAATGCATACACAATTGTACTGCCAACAAACTTGAATCCGTCCTTCTTTAGCTGCTTGCTCATAGCATCACTTATGTCGGTTGTAGCAGGTACTTCTGACACTGATTTGAATTGGTTAATGATAGGCGATCCGCCTACGAATTTCCATAGGTAATCCGAGAACGATTCGTCCCCGTCCATTATCCTTAAATACGCCTGTGCATTTGTTACTGCAGCGTTCACTTTAAGCTTGTTTCTTACAATGCCTGCATCTTGAAGAAGTTCATCTATCTTTTTTTGATCGTATTGAGCCACTATAGCGGGCTTAAAGCCATCAAAAGCCTTACGGTAGTTGTCTCGCTTATTGAGAATAGTCCACCAACTCAAGCCTGCCTGCGCGCCATCCAGGATCAGCTTTTCCCATAAGGTTCGACTGTCGTATTCGGGCACTCCCCATTCTTCATCGTGATAAGCTATGTATTCTGGGCGTCTGAGACACCAGGTGCAAGATTCTTTCATAGGGCTTTTAATCGTTTATTAGGCTTTGGCCAACATAGATATTATACTTCATCACTCTTGATCAGCTCCAGGTATCGGAGGTGGGCCATCAGGAAGCATTGGTGTATAAACAGCATCTCCTTTGCGTTCTTTAAACTCTTGTTTGACCGCAGAGACAAGTGCTGGGTCTTGGTATAAATCGACCATTGTCATCGCCAAGGCTTTAGCGGCGTATATCAGACCTTTATGTCCAATAGACATTCCTCCGCATGCGACCACTGCCCATGAATGCCAAGGTGTGTCGACAGGTGCTGTAGTAACACCAAGTCTTATCTCAGGCACTAACCAACTCACATCACCTACATCAGAAGAAGCACCCATAGGATGTTCTACTGTGACTTCAAGTGGCCTTACTGTGGCGTCAAGCCCTACTTGAGGTTTATTTAATACTTCTTGCATCTTATGTGCAAAGGCTATTTCATCTGTAGTATAGGTTATATCTCCTATAGCTTTCATATTGTCTAACAGCGCTTTAGCTCCAGCTCTGTTAACTAATACTTCATGTAGCCCTGAGACCAACTTTATTTCATAATCAACATTGGCCATAATGGCGGCTCCTGAAGCCATCTCTTGTATCCGATTGTATACAGCCAGCATACCATCGCGCTTCGTATCTCGGACTCTTACCCATATTCTGGCATAATCACCCACGACATTGACCACACTGCCTGCTTGTTGCATGTGATAGTGTATGCGAACTGTTGGCTTTACATGTTCTCTTAGTGCATTGATACCGTGAGCATATAGCTCCATTGCATCAGTAGCACTTCGCCCATTCCAAGGATCAAGAGAAGCATGCGCTGCTTGTCCTTTGAACTCAACAGTAAAGTCTACAAGCGCTAAAGAGCTTTGAACTTCTGCCTTGGTAGTTGCACTTGGATGCCAGTCTAAGCAAACATCTAAGTCGTCAAAAAGTCCAGCGCGTGCGAAATAAAGCTTACCGAAGAACTTCTCTTCTGCGGGTGTGCCGAAGAACTTAACAGTGCCTTTGATCTTTCCTTGGTCCATTAACTCTTTCACAGCTATCGCAGCTCCAAGACTTCCGGCGCCAAATAGATTATGACCACATCCATGTCCTGCTTTTCCTTCTTCTAATGGATTGCGCTCTGGTTCTGGTTGTTGAGACAAACCTGGAAGTGCATCAAATTCGCCAAGAATACCAATCACTGGACTGCCTGATCCATATGATGCAATAAAGGCAGTTGGCATCTCCCCGACACCTCTCTCAATTCTAAAGCCTTGAGCTTCTGCATATGAAGCGAGTAACTCTGAGCTCTTGGATTCCTCAAAAGCCGTTTCTGCAAGAGCCCAGATCTCATCACTCAGTTGGATGAGCTTAGTTTTATGAGCTTCAACAGATTTAAGAATCTCTTTCTTCTCCGGACTAAGTACTTGGCTACATAGCTGAGATGGGAGTTGGCAAACCATGGCCATGACTAAGATGGCAAGTATAGAAACACGATACATATATTGTCTTTTTTACAATATATGTAAAGTGTTTCTTTCTACGAATGAAATGTGACAGATTGGATCAAAAGTCTACGCTAACTCCAATGTGAATATTACGTCCTATCGTACTAAAGCCAGCGATTTCTTGAAATTCAGTGTTTAACAAATTTCTTACTTCACCGTGTATTTTGATTTGCTCGCTGATAGAGTAATCAGCAAAGAGGTTCGCGAGCAAGTAGGAGTCAAGCGTCACTTCTTGGGTTTCGAAGGTGTTATTATCGAAAAATGCATC
>CALHUZ010000206.1 GCA_938039305.1 uncultured Saprospiraceae bacterium | reverse complement strand
ATCAGCATGTCTTTTCTAAATGAAGGAGATGAAGTCTTGGTTCCTAATCCAGGATACCCAAGCTATAGAGTAACGGCTGAATTAGCTGGAGCCAAATCAATATTCTATAACTTAACCTTAGAAAACAATTGGCTTCCAGATTTAGAGCAATTAGAAAAAACTGATCTTAGTAAGGTAAAACTGATGTGGATCAATTATCCAAATATGCCAACAGGCGCTACTATTGATAAAGATAGTTTAGAGAAAATTGTCGCTTTCGCAAATAGAAACAACATTCTACTTTGCCATGACAATCCGTACAACTTTATACTTAACGAAGAACCAAGAAGCATATTCAATATAGAGGAAGCTAAAAAATGCTGTATCGAGCTATATAGCCTCAGCAAATGTTTCAACATGTCAGGTTGGCGTGTTGGGGCACTGATTGGAGCTAAAGAATATGTAGATGTTGTCATGAGATTCAAAAGCAACATGGATAGTGGTATGTATCGCCCTATTCAAGAAGCTGCAGCAGTTGCATTGCAACTTGGAGAAGATTGGTTTGATAGTATTAATGCTACTTATAGAGAAAGGAAAGAACTTGCATTTGAAATATTTGACCTGCTTGATTGCACATACGATCGAGACAGTGCAGGACTTTTTGTTTGGGCAAAGGCGCCCGATTATATACAAGACGTGCCTTCATGGATAGACGAAGTACTTCAACAAGCAAAGGTCTTTATCACTCCTGGATTCATCTTTGGCTCTAATGGCCAAGATTATGTTCGCATAGCACTCTGCTCTGATGTCAAGCAATTAAAACTTGCTCGACAGAGGATTGAATCACAATTTGTTAAATCTATTGCCTAAGCAAAATTAGAAATCAGAATGAGCGCAGAAAAGACAGTAGGGATTGTAGGATTGGGTTTGATCGGTGGGTCTATAGCAAAAGACTTAGCCCGACTGGACTATGTCGTAAAAGGATACGACGCCAATCCTACTCACATTCAAAAAGCGCTTGATCTGGGTATCATCTCAGAAGCTCTTGAATTAGAAGATTTAGCAAAAACAAGCGATATAATCATTGTAGCTATACCTGTGAAACTAACAGGTGAAGTCACAAGAGAACTACTTGATGCCATAAAGTGGCATACGATTATTATAGATACAGGGTCAACAAAGAACAACATTTGCGAGGCTGTAAGAAGTCATACTAAAAGAGGACGCTTCGTCGCTTGCCATCCGTTAGCCGGCACAGAATTCAGTGGACCACAGGCTGCTATCAATGACTTATTCAAGGGAAAGAAAAACATCATCTGTCAAGAACATCTATCAGATGAAGATGCTTTAGATATGACTGTTGCTCTGATGACACAACTTGAGATGCAAAGCATATTCATGGATCCTGTTGAGCATGACAAGCACATGGCTTATGTCTCCCATCTATCACACATCAGTGCATTCACACTTGGAACTACTGTGTTGAATATAGAGAAAGATCATAAGCAAATATTCAATCTTGCAAGCACTGGATTCGAATCAACGGTACGACTAGCCAAGAGTTCGCCTCACACATGGTCAAGTATATTTGCAGATAACTCAAAAAACCTAACTGAGGCTTTAACTTCTTATATAGCAGAATTAGAAAAATTTAAAACTGCATTAGAAAATAAAGATGAAGAGGCGATGAAAGACATCATCTCAGATGCTAATGAAATTAAAAGAGTGCTTAACGGCATGAAGTACAATATTGTAAAATTAAGTTAATCGAAAATAGACATTCACAATTAGAACATACATCATGGAAGGACAAACAAAACATCGCACAAACTGGCTGAGAAAAACGGAAATACCAGTGGTCATTGCTGGACCATGTAGTGCAGAATCAGAAGAGCAGGTATATGAAACTTGTAGAGGTATCGCTGCATCAGGGAAAGCGGACATACTAAGAGCCGGCATTTGGAAACCAAGAACTCGACCAGGTACATTTGAAGGAATCGGAATAAAAGGATTGCCATGGATGCGTGCCATGAAAATGGAAACAGGTATGCCAGTCACCGTTGAAGTTGCAAAAGCTGGACATGTTGAAGCAGCTTTAGAATTTGAAATGGATATCCTATGGATCGGTGCGCGTACAAGTGTTAACCCTTTCGCAGTACAAGAAATAGCAGAAGCAGTAAGAGGAGTTGATATTCCAATTCTTGTCAAGAACCCTATCAACCCAGACTTGGCTTTGTGGTTAGGAGCTGTTGAAAGATTTGAAAGAGTAGGAATCAAAAATATCGGAGCAATTCATAGAGGCTTTTCTAATAGTGCCGAAAAGGTTTTTAGAAATAGACCACAGTGGCAAATCGCAATTGACTTCATGTCTAAGCGACCTGAGCTTCCTATGATCAACGATCCTAGTCACATTTGTGGAAACAGACACATGCTTCAAGCTGTCTCTCAGAAAGCCGTGGATCTTAACTATGATGGTCTTATGATCGAAACTCATAGGGATCCTGATAACGCATGGAGTGATGCAAAGCAACAAATCACACCAGCAGTTTTTGGTCAAATGATCACTGATATGGTGCTGAGACATGGAAAAGAAGACGATGTATCTATCCAACATAGTCTTGAGTTCATGAGATCAGAGATTAATCAATTAGACACAGATCTAATTAATCTACTCGGAGAAAGAATGGGCGTTGCCAGAAAGATAGGTGAGTTTAAAAAAGAGAATAATATGACTATTCTTCAGCCGAAAAGATGGCAGGAGATTCTCGATACAGCTCAGGAAAAAGGAGATGCAAATAAACTTAGTGCTGACTTTGTAAGCAAGCTACTGAGAGCTATCCATGATGAGAGTATTGACCAGCAAGAGGCAATCATGAAGGGATAACCATTCCGATCAAAGTAACATAATAATTAAAAGGCCAATGGATTAAATCCATTGGCCTTTTCTTTTACCATAAGACAATTAGAATAATAAAAATAATAGATGCCAACAGTCCTATCTGGTATAAATAGTTTTTATACCATGGCAGTCCTTCATTTCCCAAGTGAATGAGATCATTACTGTATGTGTATTTATTGACAACTTCTTGAGAAGGGGGAGCTGTCATATTACTTACAACTATAAATATAACGGTACTTATAGCTATCACTATACCTACAGTTATTGTAAAATGTAGAGACCACATCTCAAGGAGTTGAAGAACGAAAAACACAATGCCAATCAGCGTTCCAATCATCAATGTCCAAAATGCTCCATGTCCATTTCCTCTTTTATAAAATACTCCAACTAGAAATAAGACAACTACAGGCGGAACGAAGATGCTATACATCTGCTGTAGATAAGTCCAGATGCCCCCAAACTGCTGTATCATAGGTGCCCAAGAAGCTGCAATAACCATCAAGATCAAAGTCGTAATACTACCATATCTCTTGAGTTGTTTCTCTGTGATATTAGACATATTAGGCTTAATAAAATCTATGACAACTAATGTCGAAGACGAATTAAGTGTTGAATCAACACTGGACATGATAGCTGCTATAAGTCCAGCCAAGACTAATCCTATCATTCCTACCGGAAGTACTTCTGTAACAAGAGTTGGAAATACAGTGTCGGCATTTTCTAAGCCCGGAAAAAGGCTAATGGCCATAGCACCCGGAATGACCATAATGAACAGCGGTAATATCTTCAGGAACCCTGCGAAAATCACTCCCCATCTGGCATGCTTAATATCCTTGGCTCCCAAAATTCTTTGAACTATATACTGATTAGTAGACCAATACCAAAATCCCAACAATTGAACCCCCAGCAAAATACCTGGCCATGGCAATGAAGGATCATCTAGCGGCCTTACAACTGAAAAATGCCCTGCTGGTGTTGCCTCAAGAACTTTGTCCCATGAAAAATCCAATCGTTGAAACAACATATAAGTAAGCACACTACAACCCACAACCAGAATCACAGCCTGAATAGCATCTGTATAGACAACAGCTTTCAATCCTCCGAAAGCCGTATAGAATCCAGCTATTAAAGCCAGACCAAATGACGCTTGCCAAATCTGAATATTTGGAAAAAATGTCTGTAACACCAATGCCCCAGCATATAAACCGCCTGCCATCTCTACCATAATACTCGCCACGATAGTCGCTATTGAAAAAAACACTTGTGACCTTCTATCAAATCTCATAGATAGAAACTCAGGTATAGTCGTTATTCGTGATCTTAGATATAAAGGCACAAAAATCAAGGCAGCTATAATCAGAGGAATACCTGACATCCACTCATAAACAGATGTCGCTATTCCTGTACTGTAGGCTGCACCCGACAAACCCATGATGGTTGTTGTGCTGACATTGGAGGCGAACAACGAAACACCTATCAATCCCCAAGTAAAAGTCCTACCGCCCAAAAATAGCTCTTCGCTGGTTTTAGTTTTTCGAGCTACCCAAAGTCCTATACCCAGAACTACAAAAAAGTAGATAATTATAATTGAAATGTCGATGTTAGATATTAATCCGCCCACGTTATACTATTGTTAATTGTGATGAAGTAGTTAATTGTATAATCCCATTTGGTGGAACTTCTAAAGTATGGACTCCTTCTTCAAAATCCTCCAGAGCTTTCCAATCTATCCGGCCCATACAATCATAAATTACAATTTGTACTTTCTGAAGATCATCCTCTAATTCGAAAATAACCTGATTCGTCATTTTCCCATTTATAAAGTGAATAGACTTAAAATGGCTATCTACTTGGACTAATACGTCATCGTATACACCAAATATAATCTGCCCCTCTCTCTCTGATGAAAGCACTGGATAATTGGATGAAGGCTTTTGGGCCAAAAAAACACCATGAAGCAAAACATCCTTGTTTCTGCTCCAGTATTCTGTTAAAAAACCAATCATCTTTTTGTGATCGTCACTAACTCCTTTGAGCTGAACTGATAATTGGGGAACTGAAAACATAATACTAGTCAACTGAAGTGCAGCAACTTCCACCTCTTCCTCACCATGCCAAGCAATCATATCAGAATGCACTATGGTCTTACCCGCTAACATTTTCACATCTGTTGTTCTAATACGATTGGTAACACTATCATATGGTGCATCAAAAGCGCGAAACATATTTCCTAATGTCTGTAGATACGGCCCAGTATATTTTTGTCTAAACTCAATCAACACATCAGGATTGATTTTATATAATTCTATTCTGATTAAATCGATGAGTCTTTTTACTCCTTCATTTATTGACAAACAGTCTTTTCCATTGTCCATCGTCAAGTCTGTGTCTTCGTAAACTTTAAAATCATCAATAAAATCGAGCTTTAACCCATCCAACTTCCATTCTCCAACTGCTTCAACATACCGACTCACTAGGTATTCTCGAACCTCAGGATATCTTGGATCAAAGACAGGTGCCCACGGGTGATATTCTGTCAAAAACTTGCCTTTAAACCTCACATATGCCTTAGACTTTCTGCCACAAAATGGAACAGAATACCAAAACATACAGTACATACCCAAGTCATGAATTGATTGGACAAAAGACTTGACATCTTTAATTCTCTCTACTTCCCAGTCACCAGTGAAGTCATAGCCTCTACCACCATCTACAGTCTGCCAACCATCATCTACTATGATACCACGATAACCCAGCTTCTTTGACTCTACACATTCATTAAGTAGTTCTTCTTCAGTAAAGTTCTGATGATAAGCATACCATGTGGAGTAGACAGGATAGGTCGTCGCTTCAGGAACATTAGATGTAGACAAGCCTTCGGACCACCACTCACCCACCTCCTCAAGAGCATCGCCAAAAGGGTCAAATCTTTGGGACACCCTCAAAAAGCAGCTGTAGCTATCTTCTCTGTCTAACGCCTCTACTTGAAGCCTCACGATACAATACAGGCAACCATCCTCTTCTTGAACACTTGCCTCAAGCTCTACCGTATTAATATAATCAGAAAGCGCAAACGTTATTACATTATAGTCTTCATGATCATAGACTGACAAGACTG
>CALHUZ010000205.1 GCA_938039305.1 uncultured Saprospiraceae bacterium | reverse complement strand
TGAGTGTGCAGATTTCCTTTGTACCAGTTCTTTATAATAGGTTTTTCTTGTTCACTACAACCTATGATTGCAATTAAGGATATTAGTGCAAATAATATTGGGTATTTCATTTAGGTTGTTTTGTTCAATTAAACTGATTAAACAATTGAATTTTCGAATTAGTCGATCCTTTAAGTTCATGATCGTGAGAACTACTCCTTGCCGGGTGTATAAGTCTTGAGTAGTGCTTCCTTTATTTCACTTTCTGAAAAGGCGACTTTCTTCATTTTATTCTCAGCGAATAATTTTGCTTGATCATCAAAGTTGGGGCTATCTGGATTATTCGATTGGCCATAAGCAAGTACAGAGTAGGCTTTTATTTCTTTGCCAAATTCAACTGCAAATACCCAACCGTCTCTTCAAAGAAACAAAGTATTGTAAATCACTATTTAGCCTTTCGATCTAATTCCATATTATCAATCCTTCTTTTTATCATTTTCAATGAATCAATCAATTCAAAGAGAATCCCTCATGACCCACTTGCCAAAGAGCAAATGAAAAGAGATTGGCATTTTCTTCTAAGCGGTTCCATTTATCAGCGTCTAGTCCATGCCCTCTATTTGACTGCACATAAAACAATATAGGCCTAACTGATGCGCTCCTTTCTTGAAGCCTTGCGGCAAATTTCCCAGGAGACCAAGCAACAACCAATGGATCATTTAGACCTGCAGTTATAATCGTAGCAGGATACTCAACTCCACTCTTTATCTTATTGTAAGAATCCATCTCCAACAAGGCCATGCATTCATCAGGGTTTTTATAAGAACCAAACTCTTTCACATTATTCTCTCCATTAGGCGCATCTTCACTTCTTAGGGCGTTCAGAGCACCGACTCTTATAATTGCCGCGGCAAATAAATCGGGTCGATCAGTAATTGAGCGGCCTGCCGTTATTCCCCCTGCACTTCCTCCTCGTATAACTGTCTTGTTCTTAGTCGTATATTTTTTATCAATCATATATTCAGCACAAGAGATCATATCTTTCCAAGTATTGGGTTTATTTTTCTTCTTGCCTCCTTCATACCATTCGTTTCCTTTCTCACTACCTCCTCGGACATGAGCTATTGCCATAATTCCACCATATTCTACCCACGTCAAATAAATAGGACTAAAAACTACGGAATAGCTCAATCCATATGCCCCATAACCTTCTAAAAGAGTTGGACTTGTTCCATCCATTTTTATATCCTTCCTATGCACTATTGACAATGGTATTAATTCACCATCATGAGCTTCAACTTCTACTTCTCTAACTACAAAATCATCAAACTCAGGATATTTAACCACTTGTGACATTTCATCAGAAACGAACTTTTGATCACTATGCAAATAACTATATCTTTCATAGTCATTAAGCCAGCCTCTTGTTCTCAACCATAATTCAGGATGATTGGATGACAAGTTTGAGATGACTGTAGACCCTGCTTCAGTTGGAAGACTTATTTCTATAGATTCGTTATTTTGAATATGATAGAGCTTGGCTTTTACTCCATTGAGTAGAGTTGTATAAAAGATACCTTCTGAAGTAATTACAAAATCATTAATAACTTCCCCCTTTTTCGGTGTTGCAATCACATTCATATCGCTCCAATTAATATTACCAACATCACTTTTTACAATCTGAAAACCCTGATTATACTGAGCTGTTAAGGCTATCACCTCACCATCGTGAATTCTTATCTTCCTAACCTTATTCTCCTTCTGAGCAAGAGGACTCCATTTAACATTCTTTTGGCTGAAAAAGTTAGAAGCACGACAATAATACTTACCGGAATAAGCCGTCGCACCAGCGATCTCACCAATGACATACTTATCGGTCTGTTCATAGAGATATGTTCTAGGAATGTCAGCGTCAGTCATGTTTAACTCAGGGTTAGTTTCCTGACTTAGGACAATTTCCTTTTTAGATGATGCAGCTCCTAATTTATAGACACTAACATTCATCTCCTTAAAATGGTCATCGGAGTTCATGTAATCATCCGATAATGCCATGAAGAAAATCCCACTATTGTCAGGAAACCATGTAAGATCGCCCCAAAAATTAGAAATCCCCTCCACTAATATTTTCTTTGATCTGGTTTCCATTACGAGGACTTCAGCAATCCCCTTACCGTCGTAGGTTAATGCTATAGCAACTTTCTCACCATCCCAACTTGGAGCATAGTCTCTAATTACAAAATTAGTTTGGCTTTCTTTTCGATACTCTTTTGGATCAAAGATTAGTTCTTCTTGACCTTCTTTAGAATCTTTCATATAGACTGATGGGCCATCATCCTCTGCCAATTGCTTTTGATAAAAATACTGTCCATCTACGATCACTTTTACTGAAGATATTTCATATTCTTTTCGTGTAGAGTAACCCTTCATTTTTTCGAACATCTCATCTCTTCCATTTATGCTATCCAGGATAACTTTAGTGTATTCTTCTTGTTTCCCAAACCAATCCTCAACTGCAGGATCCTTCAGGTTTTCTAAATTCCTGTAATCATCCACAACTTCAACACCACAGTAGTCTTCTATGACCGTCTGCTTTTCAATCTTTGGATAAATAAAAGGTTCAGATTCGCGAGATAACTCTTGACATGAACAAAGAGTTAATATCAAAACAAATATTGTTGAGATTACTTTCATTTACGCTTATTTCTTATTGATATATTCATAATATTGATTGAATTAACTATCTCAAGGAAAGCTCCTAAGCTACTCCTCCCCCGGCCTGTACTTCTTAACCAATTTCTTCTTTATATCCGCTTCTGAAAAGGCGACTTTCTTCATCTTATTCTCTGCGAATAATTTTGCTTGATCATCAAAGTTGGGACTATCTGGATTGTTCGATTGTCCATAAGCAAGTACAGAGTAGGCTTTTATTTCTTTGCCAAATTCAACTGCGAACACCCAACCGTCTCCTCCTATAACTCTTCTCTTTTTATCTTCCTCTTCCGGTCCGAAGTAGATCACTCTGAAATTTCCAAGTGTGCCAGATCCTCCTCCGACTGGAACGTCGACATCTCCGCGTCTCACCCTATACACATCTCCCCAGGCCAGTTCGTAAGTTCCATATTTGCTCTCTAAAGTATCGATAGCCATCACCATTGCTTTGACAGCGCTATCGGGTTTGTTGATGCCATATGGAGTGCTCATTGGCTTGTCCCATTCCCATGGCTCTCGATACAAACTGTCAGCGCCAACTAACG
>CALHUZ010000204.1 GCA_938039305.1 uncultured Saprospiraceae bacterium | reverse complement strand
CTGTATATTTTTTCAATCTTGCGAGCGGATATATTTTGAAAAGTGATCGGGTCACTCTTTGAAGCGCGCGTAGCAGATATGAATACTTGTTCGATGTCTATTGTGTCGCTCATAGGGATACCTTCCTGTGCCGTCAGTTGGAAAATGGATACAATAAGAATAAACAACATCATAATGAACCTTCTCATAATTTCAATTTTATAAATTATAAATATGAGAAGAGGTGCCATGTTATAGCCTGCACATGAAGTGCCTGACACTCTGGAGATCCCTACGCCAGTATTAACTGGATCAGGTAAAGGGTATAATCTCAGCTCCATCGACTTGATGAGCACCCCTTCTCGTATTGTAGTACAAGGTTAGGTAAGATTTAGGAGTTTAACAAGTTTAATATGTTTTATAGGTTTAAGAAGTTCTTGCAAATTTGATTGAAGAGGTTCAAGTTGTGCTTGGGTGCCTAATTACTTATGTGTTTAGGTCATTGTCAATTAACGTTCGTTACCTCTTATCTGTCGTCAGTTGCTGATGTGCCGCTGTCTAAAGTTTTTGCACTTGAACTCAATAAATTCAATGGGCTAAAGTCGCATTGTCAAAGTTCTGTCCGCATGATATTTTGAACTTGCGCTTGATGCTTGAACTTGATCTTATGACTAGCGATGGCAAAAGCAGCATTGTCCAGATTTGCAAGCATTAACTAATTAACACATTCTCCCATTAGCACATTAGTGCTCCTCTTCAAGCACTCTTCCTGGCGTATACGGCGCACCAGCTGATTTCAGCATCTCTTCCATCTTTACGATATCTACAGTATATAACTGTTTGATCTGCGCTTGGATCGGCGTAAACTCTTCCCTAGCGATCTGATAGCTATCCATGTGTGTCTTTGTCGGAGCTGCAGTGCTATTTTTTTGTTCGTAATTGATAGAACCGATCCGTTGTCTTGGACTTGGTGGTTCATTGATGTCTAACCTTCTCTTTAGACGATCACCGTTTAGTACAAGGTTCACTTCTTTCATTTTGTTCTCTATGTTTCGAAGTGGGGACATGAGTTCGTCCATCGGTGCTTCGGCTATTTTGATGGCTTCTTTCATGTGCTTGACTTTGTTGTTCATCTCCGACATCATCTGTGATGCGGCTTGGATATCTGCGGCTAAAATTTGTACTTCTTTTTGGAAAGCGACTTTTGCAGCTTTATTCGTAGCTGGAAGAACGGTATTGTTCAGTGGAATAACGCTAAATGTAACAGGCTCATGGATTTGTTCTAAGGAGCCATCTTTTAGAAGACTCATCTCTACGGTATATCTTCCAGGTGCAACGAGTGTTCCATCATTGTTTCCTGCAAAGGGGTTATAAAAAGAAGGCTTTCTAAAGCTGATGGCATTTTTAGAATTGTAGCGCAAGTTCCAAGAGATTCTTTGTAGTCCTGAAGATGGTTTTTGGAATATTTTTTTTACAACTTGACCTGCTCTATCTTTTATTGTGAACAAAAGTTGCGTCTTAACTTCGTCTTGCTCTGCTTTTAATTCTTCGTATGTAGGGTAGGGAGCATCACCTCCTTTCTTGATGGCTGCTTTTTCAGAAATTTTACGCTCGTCTTTAATACTTTTATAATCATCGTTATAGAAGTATGTGATCATGGCTACTGGTCCAAGATTGTCTGCCGTGTAATAATTGTCTCCTTGAAATGATTTGCCAGGAAGGCCTAAAGGAACGCTTTCTTCCCACATCAAGGCATCACGGATAGGATAGATAGTTGCCAGTTCAGTTGGGTCACTATTTTCAATTGTTCTCAAAGAACTGTAATCATCCATCACATAAAAACCTCGGCCGAAAGTGCCAAGTACAAGATCATTTTCTCTTTGTTGAATGGCGATATCCCTTACTGCTATTGTTGGCAAGCCTGCTGCTAACTTCTTCCATCGTTGTCCACCATTAGGTGAAAAGAAGACTCCGAATTCCGTTCCACAAAAGATTAAATCAGATTTGACGTGGTCCTCTTCTATGGCATATACACTGCCTCTCTCTGGAAGGTTGTTAGATATATTCGTCCATGAAACTCCTTTATTATTTGATCTGAATATGTAAGGCTTAAAGTCACCGTATTTGTGATGATTGAAAGCTACATAGATGACATTAGCGTCATGCTGTGAGAGGTAGATGTTGTTGACGTATGATTGTTTAGGGGCTCCTGGAATATTGGATATCTTCTTCCAAGATTGCCCACCATCTTCGCTCAGTTGAATCAGTCCATCATCTGTACCGATGGCTATAAAGTTTTCATCAATTGGAGATTCTGAGAGTGCTACTATGGTACCGTATTGAGAAGTAGACCCATTCTTTGCTACAGCATCAATGCTTACAACACGATCATAAACTTTCAATTTGTTACGATCTATCTGTGCTGTGAGGTCTTCGCTAATGACATCCCATGAATGTCCATAATCATCAGATCTAAAAACTTTGTTAGCTGCAAAGTATAATCTTCCTGACTTGTGTTTGCTAACTGCAAGTGGCGCATCCCAGTTCCATCTGTAAGCATTTTCGCCTGCCCTTTCTTTTGGTTGTATACCGAGCTCTTCGCCACTTTTTCTATCGTATCTTACGAGGACTCCATGTTGAGATTGAGCATATACGATATCTGGATTTTCTTGATCGACTTGAGATTCAAATCCATCACCGCCATGTGTGATGAACCAATCAGCATTGGTTATGCCATGAGCAGTATTCACTCTTGAAGGTCCACCGAGACTAAAATTGTCTTGAGTACCTCCGTAGATATTATAAAATGGTTCTTCGTTGTCTAAAGCGACTTTATAAAATTGTGTCACGGGTAGATTAGCTTTAAAGTCCCAAGTCTTTCCATTGTCAAATGTCTCATAGATACCTCCATCACAACCGACAAGTAAGTGTTTGTTGTTAGTTGGATCTATCCAGATGCTATGATTGTCTACATGTTTATAATCTTCACCGACGAGATTAAAAGTCTTGCCGCCATCTCGACTAACGTGCATCCAAGTATCCATAGAGTAGATCACATCTTCGTCTACGGGATCTGCAACGATCTCTTGATAGTAGTTGCCGCTTGTGGCGTGATCGCTTTGCCTTTTCCAACTGGCACCATTGTTAGTGGTCATATAAAATCCACCCTTGCCTTCAGCTGCTTCTACAATTGCAAAAAGTTTATCAGGATTGACGGGAGATATGGTTAGACCTATTCTGCCGATTTCAGTTTTGGGAAGCCCGTTGTTTATCTTTTCCCATGTAGCGCCTCCATCCTTAGATCGATGCATCCCTGACCCAGGGCCGCTTCCTACGTATGTAAATACATGTCTTCTTCTCTGATATGCGGCAGCATATATGATATCAGGATTACGTGGATCCATGATTATATCATTTACGCCAGTGTGCTCATCTATAGAAAGTACGGCATCCCAAGTTGTTCCTCCATCAGTGGATTTATAAACTCCGCGATCTCCGCCCTTGCTCCATAATGGACCAATCGCTGCAACATAGATGACATCAGAATCATCCGGATGAACGATGATCTTTCCGATGTGTTCAGACATCTTCAGACCCATATTCTTCCAAGTAGCACCTCCATCTTCTGACTTATAGATGCCATCACCATATGCTACAGATCTCTGATTATTGTTCTCACCCGAACCGATCCAAATGACATCGCTGTTGTTAGGATCTATTGTTACACAACCTATAGAGTAAGACGCTTGGCTATCGAATATTGGTTTATATGTCAGGCCATTGTTAGTCGTTTTCCATACGCCACCAGAAGATACAGCGACATAATATTCATATGG
>CALHUZ010000203.1 GCA_938039305.1 uncultured Saprospiraceae bacterium | reverse complement strand
GTATGGAAGCTTGTAATCCGTTGAAAAAAGCTCGCAAACTCAAGCGCTACTCCATCTTCATAAAGGTTGCTGATGAATGTAATACTTGTAGGACGTCCTTTGTCATCAAAGCCCACCGGAACGGTCACCACTGGATGACCTGTAAGATTAGTAATCAGTAGTTGCCTTCCGCCAAATGTCGGTGCTATAATCACATCGTACTCACGAAACAAGTCATCGATCTGTTCAATGAGCATGCTTCTAAATCTATTCGCTTGAAGATATTCTACAGCAGGAATAAATCTGGATTGGCGTAACGAATTTGCCCTTGATCGGAAACCTTGCTGTACCATCAAATCTACTCTGCCAGATCTTACCAAGTCATCAAACATAGCACCTGATTCAGACCTCAAGATTATATCAAATGCATTGAAGGGTAAGTTCTTAGGAAGAGCGATTGGAGTAGGATCGATACCGCTGTTCTTTAAGAGCTTCATGACAGCCCTGATGTTGTCACCGACTGATGTAGTGTCTTTTTCTAATTCTTCATTTAGAAAAGCTACTTTAAAATTAGAAACCTTTGCGTTTCCATCATAAGCGAACCCAATATCGCTTGTTGTAACATCCTTTGGATCTTTGCCTTCGATCACACTATAGACGATGGCACAATCCTCTGCACTTCTGCACATCGGTCCGACCTTGTCCATCGACCAGGACAGACTCATCACACCATCTCTGCTGACTGTGCCGTATGTAGGTCTGTGTCCAGAAATACCATTGCGAGTACTGGGTGATGTGATCGAGCCAAGAGTCTCTGTCCCAAGCGAAAAGCCTACTAATCCAGCCGAAGTAGCAGAACCGGGACCAGCGGAAGATCCACTTGCACCTTGTAAAGTATCCCATGGATTCTTCGTGACACCATCAAACCAAACATCTCCTCTGGCTAATGCTCCAGATGTCAGTTTGGCAACCAGTACAGCACCTTGATCAAATAATCGTTGAATGACAGTTGCGGTATGATCGATCTCTTGATCTTTATATGGCATTGCTCCCCATGTTGTTTTATACCCTGCTACCGACATCAGATCCTTAGTACCAAAGGGTATCCCATGTAGTAGTCCTTTATACTTTCCACTGGCAATTTCTGCATCAGCTTGCGCTGCTTGCTTAAGGGCTAATTCTTCAGTGATTGTAATGGCACATTGTAGTACCCCATTGTACTTCTTGAGTCGACTAAGATAGAGTTGTGTCAACTCCGTAGAAGTGATTTGCTTAGTTTTAATGAGATGAGCTAATTCCCCGATAGTATAAAAAGCTATTTCATTAAGGTCATCAGGAAGTTCGACTTTATCATATTTGGTGACAACCAACTTATCCTCCACATCTGGTTTCTCAAAACCTATAGGTCGTGGATCGAATAATATGGCTGGGAACGTTTCATGAGGAACTGTGTACTGATGCATACTGTCATAACCATTCAGATTGCGCTTAAGATATCCATAAACAGTATCTATCCTTTGGTCTGAAAATTCGACTCCAAGCAGCTTTTGAGCGCTCCTTATATCCCGCTTTGAAAACTTAGATGAAGAGGCACATGAACATAGAAAAAGCAAGGCTAAAAAGTAAAGAACAATCCTGATCATCAGTAGTATATGGTTGTTACTGACAAATTATAGATTAATATTGGAATGAGCGCAAGCAGACTCTTTTGATGAAAAAATAATTCGATGGCGAGATAACCCAAAGAAAATTAACTTTGCGGCGTTTTTAAACAATCCTATTATGGCTTTAAAGTGTGGTATCGTAGGACTTCCAAATGTCGGTAAGTCCACTCTGTTCAATGCATTAACAAATGCAAAGGCCTTAGCGGCAAATTATCCATTTGCTACTAAAGAGCCGAATCTTGGTGTTATAACGGTACCTGATGATCGCTTAAAGGCACTTTCAGACATTGTGAATCCGCAAAAGATTCAGCCTACGACTGTCGACATCCTCGATATCGCCGGCCTGATCAAAGGGGCGAGTAAAGGTGAAGGATTGGGAAATCAGTTCTTAGCTAATATCCGAGAAGTGGATGCTATCGTACATGTCGTCAGATGCTTTGTCGATGACAACGTCATCCACGTAGATGGCAATGTGGACCCTATCAGAGATAAAGACGTAATCGATACCGAGCTGATATTTAAGGACATTGAGACAGTTGAAAAACGCATCGAGAAGCTTGCGAAGCATGCTAAAGCAGGAGCACCTGCTGATAAAGCTAACCACGAATGGGCTAAAAAACTTCAATCTCATCTTGAGACAGGTGCACCTGCAAGGTCATTTGAAGTAGAAGATGCATACGCTCCTTTATACAAAGAGCTTTACTTACTCACTTCAAAGCCAATCCTTTATGTCTGCAATGTCGATGAGAACAGTGCCAAGGATGGCAATGAGTATTCTAAAAAATTAACAGAACATGTGAAAGATGAGAATGCAGAAGTCATTCTGATCTCAGCTTCAATAGAATCGGAAATCATCCAACTCGATGATGATGAAGAGAAGATGATGTTCTTAGAGGAAATGAACCTTACGGAGCCTGGTGTCAACAGATTAATATTCTCATGTTATACCCTACTCAACCTGATCACCTACTTCACGGCAGGTGAAAAGGAAGTAAGAGCATGGACAGTCAAAAGAGGATCTACCGCTCCACAAGCTGCGGGTGTGATACACACTGACTTCGAGAAAGGCTTTATCCGAGCTGAGGTGATGAAGTACAATGACTTCATCACCTTAGGCTCAGAAGCAGCTGTTAAAGAAGCTGGCAAGATGGGCGTCGAGGGCAAAGAGTACATCGTCGAAGATGGTGATGTGATGCACTTTAGGTTTAATGTTTAAGACATCAAACCTAAAGTGAGTTTTCTAAAAGTATAATTAGAAAGGAAACTACTTTGACATAATCACTTCTATACTTTTCTCTAACATATCATCGTATCCAGCCTCTAATCTTTCAGCAGTATTTTCAATTGCGATATCGGGATCAACACCTGGCTCAATAGATACGTATGAAGCATCTACATAGTCATTAACAGATACGGCTACTATCCATTGATTAGATAATTGATATCCAAGATTTCCTCCTGCTCCTCCCCCAGTCTTCTGACCTACCAAAGTCACTCCAGGAACATGACTGAACATAGATGCGAGATAAGAAGTCGCACTGTAAGAAGCTCTGTTGATTAAAACTACAACAGGAAGCCCAAAGTTAAAGTCACTTGAAGGCTCTGCTTTTATTACAAGTGGTTCAGTCACGTCATCATGATCTGGACCACTCTTTTCTATATAATATCCCAACGTCGTAGTCTCAGTCACGAAGTCAGATAAGATGCGAGGTACAGAGTTGCTATCTCCTCCACTATTGTTACGAACATCAACTATAAGTCCTTTAACGCCTTCTTCTTTCATAGATCTGACAATAGAATTGAACTTCCCATATTGGCTCATCTCTGCGATATAGATATATCCTATATCATCTATGATGGTGTAATACAAGTTGCCAGATTTTTCAAATGTGCCTTTAGCATATTTCGTCTGTAACAAATCAATGGAAAAGTGAATATCATAACCTTCCTTGAAATCATAACCACGAATATATTTCTCTGGCGTTTGGATTCTGTTGTGTCCATCCTTCAATTCTAATAGTGCGCGATGACACAAATTGTATAATTCGTCTTCGCTCATATCTTCTGTGACTTGACGACGATAAGTATTATAAACCTCGTCCCAATCAACCCCCTTCTGATCAAAGAATATGTACTTCTGATCTACATAAGTCCAAAACTCTTCAAAAATTTCCGTTGGAGAATGATCCATGTTCATCATCATTAAATCGTCAGTACATGACATAAAAGTTACGATGAAAGCAAAGTATAAAGTGATAGAATATCTCATGATTATTTGTTTTTATAATTTAAAAAAGCTGATAATAGATTAATAGATATAGCTGGCTGTAACCAACAGGTCGGTTGCCATCATACTGGCTGGTTGGTTACTCGATACGCTGTGATAGTCAAGGTTTAGTCTTGCGCCTAATTTAAAATTATCGCTGAGGTGGTAGGATAATCCAATTACGACTTTGAAGGATTGAAACTTTCCAATACTCAACATTTTTCCACTTTTCAAAAGAGGTCCTGCCATACCAGCTTTCGTAGGTGAGAAAGTTCCTGACTCCAGATACTGGTCAGGGTACGGATGACCAAAGCCAGGTCGGATGACATAACCTAGTAAGGCGGCTTCTAAGGTGGTATTAAGCTCATATCTACTTTTTCCGCTTTCCGTCATAAACGCCTTCCTAAGAGAGATCTTTGGGCCAATAGAGTTAGCTATCGTATAACTTATCGGGTTATTATTAAAGTGGCCTGTTCTCGTTAAAGGGGATGTAAGCAAGGTGGTGCTATTAAAAACACCTCCTAACCATATGCCTTGTACTTTCTTTTCCAATGAATATGAAAATGAAGGCTTGGTGAAATTCAGATCCAATAATCGTGAGGAACTTCTCTTCTGGTTTAAAGTAAAATCAAATTGAAACTCTTGAACCGTTTTCTCGCTTTGTGACTTATAGCCCAGATGGTAAGTTGGTTGTACAGAACTATAAGAAATCGCCGACATTCTACTGTCTGTAATATTGACCAAACCTATCCCAGCTCCGATTGTCAGCTCTTTATATGACTGTAGTGACTCCTGCGCTGATAGATCTTGAATGATCAACGAAAAGATGAATATTCCTAAAAAAGTGATTGAGTATCGCATATCATAATTGTTTTGTTGACACAAATATGAATGCAGAATCTGAGGAAATCTCAGATGTGTGGTCGGTGGTGGTTTTGAGTGGCGAATGACAATGGACAGACTACCACAAGCCTGGACCATACACCCCAAAATAACTGAATATCAACGAGTTAGAGAGAATCGAATAATTCTTTTACTAAGAGGCAGAATACAGTGATCTAACTTCATCAACCTTACCTCTGGAGACCGGAATTGGCTTTTTAATGTGCTCCAATGATACTTTAGTATTATTCTTATTTCCAGTTAAGGAGATGATCTTTTTGATATTAATAATATAAGATCTGTGGCATGAAATGAAGATATCTGCACTCAATTGATCAAACATCAGCTTCATGGTACTACGGATCATATGGCGTGATACTATCCCCTCCTTCGTTAGAAGATGCAGTATGACATAGTTGTCTTCTGCCTTAATGTATATCACCTCCTCCTCCTTAGTAGAAACGACATCCTCCTTGTTAGTCCCGTAAAGTGTAATAGATTTATGCAGAGGCCGCGAAAGTGGCTTTGAAGGGACCTTCTCCGGCTGATCGAACTCTATGGTAGATCGCTCAAGGTCCCGAAACTGGCTAAACAAGAATCCGTAAAGCCCCAGTACCGGTAATATACTCACACTACCTGCTCTGATGAGGAAGCTAAACATCCCTGAGCCACTCAGTTTAAATCCAAAAACAACTAAAAAATAGAAATAGCACATAAGCAACCCAATCAACATCGACCCAAACAAATCAAATGTCTCATGTACAATCGTCCATCTATCCTCTTGCCGTGCGTTAAAAAGATTAAGGGAAAGAAAGTAGTAGAGACAGATGGACAAAGCCGCTACAATCCCATATCCGCTTAATATCCAAATCTTATAGTCATGCTTAAAACGATCTGTCCCAAAGGGCTGAAATACATTAAGTATAAAGGCTATGCTCAATCCAGTCACCAATGCAGCTATGGCGTAAGTAACATATCGAGGTCGTGGAAATGGTATCTGCTTCAAGTCTTCTTGTATAACTTGATATAAAGTTAGAAAAGCTCCACAGAAACTAGCCATGCGATAGAGAGCATGGCTAGTTTCTCCTTAATGTCTCAGACATGAGAAAGAACAATATCTATCTGTACCATATGTCTTTGGTTATGATAAATAACAACTCTGAAAGTATCACCTAATTTTAGCTTGATAAACTTTGAGATGGATATACTCGTCTTCGTTTTACTAATATCAACATTTCTCGCCTTATCGAGAAGTTCCAATAGTTGATGTTGTTGGCTTAAGAATTCATTTATCACAGCTTTGTCCAGATGACTTCCTGAAGGATTCATGGACTTAAATGTTTTCATTTTGTTGAGTTTTTCCTTGGGCAGCATGCTCTTTGCAAAATAATCTCCTAACCATCCACTCTTGAATAGATTAGCTTTTCTATATTTAGATGAGGCTATTCGTTTTTGCATTTCAGGAATATAAAAGTTACCATAGCGATTCAGGTGCTCTAAGCACTCCAGAACACTCCAA
>CALHUZ010000202.1 GCA_938039305.1 uncultured Saprospiraceae bacterium | reverse complement strand
ATGAGCTCCATGACTATCTTGATCTACGGCATGACTATCATGCGCAGAATGATCGTGATCTGCATCATGATGATTTACACTTTCATGCGCCTCTGCTTCGTGATCATCTTGAGCTACTATGCTCACCACTTGCAATGACATGATGAAGATGAAAGTAAGTCTTAGAATCGATGTAAAATTCACTAGCAATGGATATGGTTTAAAATCGCCACAAAAGTAGGCATTATAAGCCATTTCTTTAGGGTAGCCCTAAGATTTTTATAGGCATATAGCTGGGTTTTGTAGAAGGCACTTTCTGCCAAAATTTATTCTTGTGACAAGTCAATAACAAAACAATCTATTGTATAAAAAAAGAGGCAGCATTTTCATGCTGCCTCTATAGTTCTTAATAAGCCTCTTAAAGAGCCTACAATAGTCCAAGTTAACTATCTCGCGAAAGTAGTTGCTCTCTTTTCTCTGATCACAGTGACCTTCACTTGACCTGGATATTGCATCTCATTTTGTATCTGCTGAGAGATCTTAAATGACATATCTTCTGACTGCTGATCAGATATTTTATCTGCTTCAACAACAACTCTTAACTCTCTTCCTGCTTGGATGGCATAAGCCTTCTCCACACCATCATGAGCCAATGCTACATCCTCAAGTTCACTGATTCTCTTCAAGTAACTTTCCAATATCTCTCTACGTGCTCCTGGTCGTGCTCCTGATATCGCATCACATGCTTGTACGATCGGTGAGATGATGTTATTCATCTCTATCTCGTCGTGATGAGCACCGACTGCGTTTAGGACTACTGGATGCTCCTTGTGCTTCTCACAGATCTGCATACCGAGTAGCGCGTGTGGCAATTCAGAATCGTCTTCTGCTACTTTTCCAATATCGTGAAGCAGTCCTGCTCTCTTCGCTAACTTGATCTGCTTACTACTTAATCCTAACTCAGCTCCCATAGTTGCGCAGAGATTAGCCGTCTCTATGGAGTGCTTTAATAAGTTCTGTCCATATGAAGATCTAAATCTCATACGCCCGACCATCTTGATCAAGTATGTATGAAGTCCATGTATGTCTAGGTCAATCACTGTACGTTCTCCTATCTCTACGATCTGCTCGTTCAGTTGCTTCTTGACCTTCGCTACAACTTCTTCGATCTTTGCTGGGTGGATTCTTCCATCAGCCACTAATCTCTTTAGCGATAGCCTACAGATCTCTCTTCTGATCGGATCAAATGAAGAAATCACAATTGCTTCTGGTGTATCATCTACAACAAGTTCAGCTCCTGTAGCTGCTTCTATCGCTCTTATGTTACGCCCCTCTCTACCTATGATCTGACCTTTGATGTCATCTGACTCAAGGTTAAATACTGATACAGTATTCTCTATTGTGTATTCTGCACACATCCTTTGGATAGACTGAACGACTATCTTTTTCGCCTGCTTGTTAGCATTGGCTTGAGCCTCTTGGATGATATCTTTTTCTATCGAAAGCGCCGCAGTCTCTGCTTTTGCTTTCACTGCTTGAAGCAACTGCTCTTTAGCCTCTGCTTCATCCATTTTCGCAACTGTCTCTAATTGCTTGATGAATTTTTCGTTTTGATTTTCAAGGTCTTCCTTTCTCTTGGTGACAACCTTGAGCTGTCTATCAAGATTGTCTTTTATAGCTTTGACCTCTGCTTCTTTGTGCTCTATACCTTCTGCCTCTGCTTCCAAGTCCTTCTGCTTACGGATGAGATCCGCTTCCAACGACTTAACTTCAATTTCGCGATCTTTGACGAGCATCATTCGCTCATTCTTCTCGCTTTCAAACTTTGACTTTAGGTCCGCAAATTTCTCCTTTGCTTCTCTGATCTTCTTCTTCTTTATAGAATCGTGCTTTGATTCTGCAGTCGCTCTGATCTTGTCAGCTTTTTCCTTCGCTTCACTTTCTATTCTTGTAGCGGTGAGCTTAGCTTCTTGTAGTGTCAGATCGGCTTTCTTGTTCATCTCATCAACCTTGGCTTTCTGCATGTTCTTCACAAAGAAGTTCATGACTAAAAATCCAATGACAAGACCCACAACTAATCCTCCGATTAGTCCTCCTGTGATATCCATAATTTCAAACTTTGTTTATTGAGATCTGCCTACATCTTCCTTTCAGACATAGTCCCTCGTTATAAATAATCAACATGTGGTTATGTCAGTGACTGAGTTAATGCACCTTTCTGCATATCATCTAACTATCTCACATCATGTGAGGCAATCACTAAATACAACCATAGTAGAAAAAGAAATTAAAGGATGTGAGGGGCGACGAGTTCTTCTAAGCGATCTAGTTTCTGGTGGATCTCTTCTTCAGTTCCCTCTTTTTGGGATTGAAAAGTGTCCATCAGATTTTCTATTAGGGCCATTGACAAGCAGTCCTGCTTGTCTAATTGCACATATTTAAGACGATATTGTTTGAGTTGCTGGTCGAGACTCTTCTCTACCTTTCTCAGTTCTTCAGCTTCAGACTCTGTACACTTGACGGGGTAATCTCTACCCAGTACATTTACATTGACTACGTTATAAGTCTTATCCATCCGTTACATCTGCCCAAGGCAATCCTCAATTTCTACAATACATCGGTCCAGTTCATCTCTTAACTGGCCAACATTTATATCGCTTTCGCTTGAATCTATCTCTTTCCTCACATATGAACCATCAGCTGATGACCCAACCTCTCTTCTTCTTCTAAGTTGATCTAATTCTTTATGTAAACGGTTATTTTCTTGGGATAATATCTGATTCTCTTCTTTTAGAGACACGATACGATCCACAACCATCTGAACTGTTGTTTCTAAACTTTCAATTCTGGTCAATAACTGCTTCATATCAATAATCTCATAAAATTAGGTCTTTTTTTGATCAACAGTAACTAAAGCGGCAACAATCACTTTGACCTTAAGACTTTACTGGATTTTATCAAGCATTTCGCTTCTGCAAATATACTACCTCAGCTTAGCGCCAACCGATTGCTCGAGCTTACTCATCACTTTGGATACTATCTTATCGATCACCTTGTCCTGAAGATTCTTCTCTGGATCCTCAAAGGTCATACTCACAGCATAGGACTTCTTATCTGCGCCTAAGTGCTTCTTATCTCTGTAAATATCAAACAAGCTTACCTGCTTCAACAGTGATCCACTGTTCTTCTTGATGATCGCTTCTACTTCTTGGTACTGTACTGATTCGTCCAATATCAGTGCTAAGTCTCTTGAACTCGAAGGAAACTTAGGTATCTCCTTCATCTGATGACTCGCTTTCTTCGCTGCCTTTAAGATCGGTGCTATTCTTATCTCAGCGTAATATATATCCTGATCTACATCTGCTGCTTTTTTGGCTCCTGCTGATACTGATCCCAATCTTGCTAAGACATTAGGTCCTCTATGATAGCTTAGACCGTAACCAAATCTCACATCCTCTAACTCACTGGTCTGATATGTATGAAGCCCTAATCTCGAGAAGATAGCCTGAACGGCATTCTTTATAGAGTAAAAGTCTTGTGGCTGAGTCGCCTGCCGCCAGTCAGCACTATGCTGTTCTCCGGACCTGACAATCGTGATCCACTCTTCTTCCTTATAAGTTGCTTCTTCACTACTCCCATCTACTTGGTAAGAACGGCCGTTCTCATAGAGTGAGATATTCTTTTGCTGTCTGTTAATATTATACTGTGCAGCGATCAGTGCTGACATCATAAGTTCTGGACGCATCGCATCAAGGTGGACATTACTCGTATTATTAACCAACACTAACTTCTCCTTGTAATCTCCAAAGTGCTCGTACGTCGCAGATGGAATCAAGGATAATCCCATCATCTCATTAAAACCTCTATTGACTAATACATCTCCTATTATCTTTCTGATTTTAACTACATCTATCTTCTCAGACGTCGCTATGGATGTACTCAATCTTGAAGGAATCGGTACATTATTAAAACCATAGATACGTAAGATCTCTTCTATGACATCTGCTTCTCTTGTGACATCCGCCTTGTCTGTAGGAATACTCACTATATAATTAACATCATCCTGAGAGACAATAGTTATGCTAAGCGCACTTAAGATCTGCTCTATTTGCTCAGCGCTAATATCACAA
>CALHUZ010000201.1 GCA_938039305.1 uncultured Saprospiraceae bacterium | reverse complement strand
CCTAAGATTTTCTTGCCTGCGTTTTTGATAAATGAAAATAAACCCATGTGTGTAATTATTTTTTTATGTGATAAATAGGTTGCCCTATGTGGACAATTGGTTAATAGCATTTAGACAACTAAAAGTTCCATCAAATGTAATCTTAGAAAAGGAAATTTTAACTGCCTATTCATATGCGATGTCATACTCAAGCAATAACACACTGTTATCGTATTCCTTTTTATCCTTCAGCACTAACTGAATACCCTGAAACTCATCCACGAATAATGGCTTGCCTTTACCCATGATTATCGGACAGTACTTTAGATGAAGCTCATCGATCATTTGATGTTTCAGAAGGTAACTGGCGAGTATTCCTCCTCCACATAGATAAAGCGGTGGGCCAGGTTTCTCCTTTAATCTCCTTACATGAAACAATATATTCTCTCTAATGATCTTCAGATTATGATCTGGAGTTTCCAGACGAAGCTTTGTGCTATAGACATACGTCTGCATATGAGGATATGGATTATCTCCTGGTTGTAGACCGTATCTATATCCAAATTCATAAGTCATGCGCCCCATGAGAGCTGTATCATACTTAGTCAGCGCTTGGATGTAATCTGGTATATGGCCTCCCTCTTTCGGGAAATATTCGATATCTCCATTTTCTTGGGCTATGAAACCATCAATTGAGATAGCAACGTGGTATATTAACTTTCGGTTGGGCATTAGAATTAAGAATTATGAAGTGCAAAATAACAAAGGTCGAGATTATTCCGATCCAGATAGAGCTTAATGAGCCGTTCATTATCTCAATCGGCCCACTCACTCATGCAAGTATCACTGTAGTAAAAGTCCATACTAATCAAGGCCTCTATGGAACGGGAGAATGCTGCCCCTTTAGGACGATACACACGGAGTCACAATCTGGATCAGTGGAGCAAGGTCAGACTATAGCCAAGCTATTAATCGATCAAGATCCAACTCAGATAGCAAGGATCACCAAGATCATGAATACCGCACTGCCTCATCATGCATCCATAAAGGCGGCTTTTGATATGGCTTTATATGACTTAAACGCGAAACTGGTGGATCAACCACTGTATCAATATCTAAACGGCGATTCTCACAAGGTCATTACTACTGATATGACCATCAGCTTGATGGATAAAGATATTATGATGGCCAAGGCAGCACAATACAGAGACCAAGGCTTTCCTATGCTAAAAGTAAAACTAGGAGATCCTGATAGTCTTAACGACGTCGATCGTATGAGAGGCATTCGTGAAGTTCTGGGTGAAGCTTTCCCTTTGTGTCTTGATGCTAACCAAGGTTGGTCGTATGATGCGGCTGTAGTCGCCCTTACGGAAATGCAACATATGAACATTTCTCATTGCGAAGCCCCTATATTTAGTGGCAACCATGAAGAGCTTAAAAAAATCAGAGATCTTGAATTAGTCCCAATTATGGGAGATGAATCGGTTTTCAGCCCCGAAGATGCCTACCAAATGCTCCATAAAGGATGTATTGATCTAGTCAATATCAAACTGGGCAAAGCAGGCGGTATTCATCAAGCTATGAAGATTGCCGCTATCGCAGAGGCCGCTGATGTCCATTGCCAAGTTGGGTGTTTTTCTGAGACAAGGCTCGGTATATCAGCACTTGTACACTTCTCCATGGCATGGGCCCATATCATACATCATGATTTAGACGCCCCTCTGATGCAGTCTGAAGACCCTATCATAGGTGGCTTAACTTACCACGATGATTGGCATGTGACAGTGTCTGATAAACCTGGGATCGGAGCTCAATATGATGAGCTTTTTCTCAAGAAATTTGACTTCATTAGTATCGCTTGACATTGTTTAGTGGACAATCATGAATAAGGAATAGATATTTTCACCTCTATTCATGCTGTAGTTCATCTTTCATGCGTTCATGATTAATAGTATTAGGTTATTACATTTGTAGACAGTCCATATAAGATGAAGAAGATATATCTGTTGCTGCCGTTTTTGGTTTTCTTGATTAGTGCAGAGAGCATAGTCGCCCAAGCCATTCCTCAAGACCAGTTCCAACGAAGGTTTCAACTCAATAATAGTGAAGTACTCAATAGCTCTATCATTACCACAGGTACGAGCTATGCCACCAATGGTGTACAGATCAACTCGGACGACGAGCGTGAAAACATCATTATCACAACTCATGATAAAAAAGGAACAATTAATAACTCTTTTGCCTTAGACTTTGTGAGACATGGAGATCGCATCGTAGGCAACGAAGTACTTATCAAAGAGGCTGGTGATATCATCCAGTTGGGTGATGGGACATTTGCCATCTCGACTATTCTGGATAAAGACTCATTGAATAAGGCGATTACAAGAATGGATGGCCGTGGCAATATCGTATGGACTACATTAACAGGACAAGAAAGAGATCTGAAAAATCTCAGATCGTCGAGATCGCTTCTTTTAGATGTTCCAACTCTTCGCATTTTTCATACACATGTTATTTCATCTGGAGATGGAAGCACAGATATACAATTGACAAGTTTAAACTATAGAGGTGAAGAAGAGTTTGTCAAGACTTTTATGATGGAGCGAAGCAATGGAGCTGCCATCAATGAGGACTTCATCGATATGCAGCTGGCTGCGGATTCAACTATCATGATACTTGGTACAACAGATGATCCAGCATCTCCTTTCTTCCTAACAAGGATGGATACATTAGGAAATGAAATCTGGACCAAATCATATAATGGTGATTTTGGTAGAACACTTGATAGGTCAGGATATGACCTCACTCAGATGATAGATGGTACTTGGGTTATTGTAGGATCGGTTACTCCAACTCAAACAATGCGCAACGCTGCATTTGTTATGACTGTAGATAACGCTGGAAATCCACTTAAGACAGAATTCATAAGACCGACTATAGATAGATATCAACTTTATCCTAATGGCGTAACTGGCATGTTAGATACTTCAGTTGTGATCAGCATGATCAAACTGGACATGTTGTCTAATGATCTGAATCCTTTAATTGTAAATTACAATCTTGATTCATTGATAAAATTTCAGTCTGGCCTTGACGAAGCCGTATCTATTGATCCATATCTCTCTGGTCTTGTGACCAATGATAGTATCGGATCATCATTCATGACAACAACAATTAAAAACAACTTGAGGATTCCTTTCCTTGCCAAGTTAGATGAATCAGGTGCTGCTTTTTGCGAAGACACAGAAGACATTATTACGATTGATTCTGTAGCTTTTACTATGATGGATCTTTCTCCAAATGTTGAAGACTTCACTTCAGCTATAGATTCAATAAGATTATTTCTTAGACCATTTAATGGTTATAGTCCTCCTATTTTGAATGTGCAAGACACCACTTACTGCCCACAAGATCCTGTGAATTACTTCGTGGATGCAACTGTGCGTGGAGGTGTGGCTTACATCTGGGATGACGATACGATAGATAGTACAAGGACTTTTACAGAGGCGGGTATGTATATGGTGACTGTGACGGTATCAGAAGATCTGTGCTTTGTTCTTTGTGATACGCTGACGATTACTCAATTAGAATTTCCGATGGTAAGCATCGGTAAGAACTTTACTTCTTACTGTTCTACTGGGGACATCATTCTAAATGCAAATGTCACAGGTGCAGCCGCAGAAGAATACATATGGTCTACTGGATCTACAGAACCTTTTATAGTTGTTGACGATACACCTATGAATTATAGTGTTACGATAACAGATGGCTGTGACAATGTAGCGTCTACTAATGGCAGCATCGGCCCTGATGATTTGATCGCACCTGTAGAAGCAAATATAGAATATAGTTGTACCGCAGCAGGTGGAAGACTTAGTGTTTTAGGTTCTGGGTTTATAGAACAACAGTGGAATACTGGAAATACAGAAGCTTCCATAACCATTTCTGAACCAGGCACTTATACTGTTGTCCTTTTTGATCAATGTAATGTAGCTCAGGCACCCATATCATTTGATGTTTCAGAAGATGACCTACCGACTCCAGTTACGGCAGATCTAAGATTACTTTGTGGAAGCCCCCGTGTACTTTCTATAGAAGGGACAGGGATCGCTTCACAAATCTGGAATACAGGAGAAACATCATCTTCAATTGAGCTTCCAAATTCAGGTATTTATGCAGTTACAATAACTGGAGAAAGCGCTGGATCAAGCGATGAATGCAGAGGAGTTATTGAAGAAGAAATCAATATTTCAGAAGAAGAATTCTTAAGCAGCACTGGCTGCTTAATCTGGCCTAACGCCTTACATCCTGACAATAGAGAATTAGACAATCAAGTTTTTGGCCCAGCAGTCAAGAGAGGTTGTGAAGGAACAATTGTTAGCTATGAAATGAGAATTTTCAATCGCTGGGGAAAAGAAATATTCACGGCAGTTGATGTCACTAACACTTGGAACGGCGCTATAAATGGAGACCCTCAACCAGGAGGAGTTTACTATTATTGGGCACAATACGACGATGGCAACTCTACTTGTGAGAGACAAGGAGATTTTACTCTGATCAGATAAAAGTATGGACATCTATGATCTTGTCATCATCGGTGGTGGTCCTACGGGTATTAATATAGCCGTAGAGGCTAAGAAGGCTGGACTTTCATATTTGGTCATAGAGAAAGGAGTTTTAACTAATTCTCTATTCCACTTCCCTGCTAACATGACTTTCTTCTCAACATCGAAAAATCTTGAGATTGTTGAGATCCCATTTATATCTCATACAGATAAACCGACTCGAAGAGAGTCTCTCGAATACTATAGACGCATAGCTGAGAGCTATGAGTTAGATATCAGGTATTATGAAGAGGTGAAGACTATGTCTCGTTCTTCAAATATTTTCGATATCGCAACTTCTAAGTCTTCTTATCAAGCACATCAAGTTGTAGTTGCTACTGGATTCTATGATAAACCACGTATGCTCAATGTGCCTGGTGAAGAACTGAGCAAGGTCAAGCACTACTATGACGAAGCGCATCCCTATGTCGGTCAGAAGGTCCTTGTGATAGCAGCGAACTCAGCATGTGATGTTGCCTTGGAGACTTGGCAGAAAGGTGCTGAAGTAACTATGGCGATCAGAAGTCCTGAACTTTACGATCGAGTCAAATATTGGATATTGCCTAATATCAAAAACCGCATCGCTGAAGGATCAATACCCGCCTATTTTAATTCATCAGTCACAAAGATTACAGAAACAACTGTTGAACTTGATACACCAGATGGACCGATCACAATAGAGAATGATTTTGTTCTTGCTATGACGGGTTACAAGCCTGACTATGAGCTTTTTACTCGTTTAGGCGTACCTATCACTGATGATCAGGAAAGAGAGCCCATATTTGACGAAAGTACGCTTGAGACATCTGTTGAAGGACTTTATGTTGCCGGTGTGATAACCGCTGGAATGACAACAAGCAAGCTGTTCATCGAGAATACGCGACATCACGCGTCTGTCATCGTTAATCATATCAAGTCTAAAGAGAATTCTCAGTCCTGATCTACTACATCTAAGTTCAATTATTATACTTTTGCAGTGCTTAAAATATAAGACACAATGGAGTCAACTTCTTCAAAGAAAAATTACTGGTTGTATTTCGGCATTTCAGCGATCATCACTTTAGGTCTCTTGATATTTGCTAATCAATGGTTCTGGGCTGGGCTTCCATTTATGCTGACCTATCTCGTACAGGCGATGGACAAGATGTAGTCTTGTCTATCGATCTCGTCTTCTTATATATTACTTAAGGCTGGTTAAAATTCTATTAAAGGGCATGTCATTCATGACATAGCACTCTTTAATATGCGTCTTCATCATAACTAAACTGCACAGTTATGAAGACTCTACTTTACTACACAGTCATCTTCGCCACATTATTCACTTCTGCTTGTAGATCAGTCGATAAGCTCGTTGATCAAGGCAGATACGATGAAGCCATAGTTCTTGCTACTAAGAAACTGGCGGGTCAGAAGAAAAAGAAAACAAAACA
>CALHUZ010000200.1 GCA_938039305.1 uncultured Saprospiraceae bacterium | reverse complement strand
GCATTTCCGCAAGGGTCCAAAAAGAACATCGTCGCTTGCTCCCCTGCTTCTCCTTTAAAGCGGATATAAGGCTCGATCATAAACTCGATGCCCTGAGATTTAAGATTCGATGCTAAGTCTTCCCATTGCTCCCATTCAAGCACTACGCCATAGTGAGGCACTGGTACATCATGTCCATCCACGGCATTAGTATGTGTGGCTTCACCTGGTGCTTTGGGCTTGTAGTGGATGACCCACTGATGTCCGAAGAAATTGAAATCTACCCATTGCTCAGATGAACGACCTTCTTCACATCCCATCACATCTCTATAGAATGCTCTCGCCTTAGGCACATCATCAACAGGTACTGCTACATGAAATGGTCGAATACTCATAATACTATAGATTGTGCACTCTCAAGTGATCAGGAGCACTTATTAGTTAATGCTAATAAATATATGGAGTTTAATGATCAACCGAGTAAACGGGAGGGAACTATTTGATCACTTCAAATAATCCAGAATACTTCCGACCTGTGTCCCTATTAGTAAGATGTAGGATATGTAGACCTGACTTGGCATTCCACATATTAATTGAGTTAAAGTAGTCGAGGCGTTCTTGTAAGCTATAGATGAGTGTACCTGATAGAAAGTAGATATCTACTTGATAATTACCGGGCGTGATCTTACTTATGTCAAGAGTGAAGATTCCATTATTAGGGTTAGGATATATTTTGATCGCTGGCTCAAGTTCTTCTCCAGTAACAAAAGTCTGATCAACAGCCGTTGTCAGATTATTGCAAGTATTGGTATCATACTCTGGACAGTACATCCGATTAGCCAGTGTGCAGTCCATAACAAATGGATTAGCCTTGCCATCTTGGACCATAGCTTTCATAAGATTGCGATCCATCTCCAGCTCATCTACTGCATCAGCATTATGCCATGAGCACAGATCTTCTCTCATCTTTCCAAAAAATTCAGGATCCTCTTTGAGCGCTTCATCTCTGTACATTGTATAAAAGTAGAATACACTTCTGGCGACGTCACCTTTCACTTCTTCACGTGGCTCAAAGAGACCTCTATTGAAGCCCATATCATCAACTTCTGAATATTTATCTATGCTTTCTGTTGACAATTCCGCCGCATTAATTTCTTTTTCCGATCTATAAAACCAACAGTCTGTTTTGTCATCAGAGACTTCACCAAAAGCAAAATTAGAACGAGCTCCATTTACTTCCCATCGAGCAGGAGCAAGATTATGTAGATCAGAGAATGCGTTGCCATATTCTTCTTTTGCTCCCTTAGAACGCGGATAGATATGTTCAGCATTGATCCCATTAGGTTGACCACCACTAGCCATATATTGGATAGGTAGGTTTTCACTCGGCGGTAAATACAACTTGTGACCAGAGTAGAGAGTATGTACAGAATCGCCTTCATTGTAGATCTCCGTATACATCATCGTTCGTGCCCTAGAATATGTCTCTACAAAATTGGGCTTATAGCTTTCAACAGTAGCTACAAATAGGTCTTCCCCTTCAAGATCAGCGAAGAGTTGCGCATTGACAGATATAGATAGACTGACAAATATGAGTAAAAGATAGAAAGACGTGTTTCTCACCGCGCTAATATAGGCATAGAGATTACAAATATTAGTTAATAATCTACGATTTTATATATGTAGGAGACTTACCATAAGTTTCTAGGAGTATTCCACTAGAAATCACCCTACCTATATGATAATCAGTTGAATATAAAAATAATTTACGCATATATGTTTGCTCCTGTATGAGAAGATATTATCAATTTTTCGCTCATATTTTTAGCGCACTCTAAAGCTGAAGTGCTATCCGATTTTACTTGAAAATAATTCTGGCTCTAAGGTTATATGCTAGAAGTCTTCTTAAACCTATTCGTATTAAAAGCTAAGAGATAGTACTGATTGTAGGATCTTTTAGATGGCCAGAACCCCTTAAGAAGTGATTTGGAAAATTGTATTAACATAACCTTAAGACTATTCTTCGTTTGGCCCAAAAAGTCCTGTATTCTCTATAGTTCTGTAGCAGTCTTTTATCCCTTATTAAAGCCGATTTGTCTATAAAACAGTCCTGCAACACAGTTGCATGTAACTTTCGCCAATAACTCGCCGTTTTATAAGTGTCAGTTGGTTAGAAATTAAAGGCGCCTTACTTTTCAATTAACCTATCAACCAGACATAAGCTTCACTACACTATGTCATGTTTGTTTTGCTCATGCGATCGAGAGATAGCTATAGCAACATTAGATGAGTTGTCTTCAACTTATAACAGACCCTATTTTTTCACTTGTAAACCTTTAAATAATGACTTTTAGAAAATCTTTTTTAGCCGCCATCGCCATTCTTGCTTTTACAGTAAGTTCTTTCGCAACTAGCACTTATCCAGTATATGATGCTAACACCTCAAGTACCAAAGCCTACTCTGAGATCAAAACTATCATCAAGTCCATCGACTTTAACGTCACAGATCTTGATAAAGAAAAGATCAAAGTGCGCTTTATGATTAACAGTGACAATGAAGTAATCGTCCTGAATACCAATAATGACAAATTGGATAGCTTCATTAAGAGCACCCTCAACTACCGATCATTGAAAAATGATGACTTAAAGGTCAATCAGATTTACATCATGCCGATAACATTCAAGAACTCAGCGTCCTCATAAGGTATATATCGCGTAGTAAGTTGATTGATTTTGTTTGGAAAGGCCGGCACTATGTGTTGGCCTTTCTCTTTTTTACAATTTGACGAAGGTCGATTAGAACTTGTTAAAGATCACTCTAATAGACCCATGATTGAGATCCATTCTTCTTCTATTGAGATATTAGGCCTCTCTCGTCCTGCTTTACGGTACCAATAATCAGCATTCCAGTTATCTCCCTCTATGCGATGCAAATAAGCATGAATATGACTTGCGATGGGCGAATGAAGGTTCTCAATGATATCATGCGCATCTTGCCAGTCGTCACCCTTAATGAGCTCCATGGCTCGGATATATACTTTATAGTCTTTATTCAAAGTGAAGGTCATTTATCCTCTATTAGATAAAGAAAGGTAAAAGAAGGGATATGTATTTCGATAAGAAGAAGAAAAGCGAGTAAGCTGCTTGGTCTATTCAAAAACAGGTACGTTAAATGAAAGGTGGTCTGCTTACTCGCTATGGGGGCTCTTTACACAATCTTAATGCAACCCTGTGGTCACGGAGGTATATCTTGAAGAGTTGAAAAAAAAGGGCATTGACTCACTCAAGCCCTTTTAAATAATACTAAATCAACTGCTATATGAATCTTTATTCTCATTTTAGACGTAGCTCATGAGGCTGGTCACTGGAATAAATGTTAAATTTTCTCTTAGTCTTTAGATGTGCAAAGTAGCTGACGTCGTGGATTTATAGACATCAGTATAATCGCCCAAAATTCTGGTTGTAGAATTAATTTTTAAGTTTATTCACCTGCACCTTGAATTTTTGGCTAATGAATATATCTTTGCAGCCGCTTAACAAATAACTGATCGGTTAGCTCAGTTGGTAGAGCAACGGCCTTTTAAGCCGTGGGCCCTGGGTTCGAGCCCCAGACCGATCACGAAAAGCTCCTTCATTTGAAGGAGCTTTTTTCGTTTAACTATTGGGCAAGCAGTTATTCATCGCATCCGAATTACACCCTGAGGCTGGAAGCCTACAAGGTACCCATTGGAAGAATTCAAAACTCACTAGGATATAGTTGCTGTAGGCTTCCAGCCTCAGCACTTTCTAAGCGGAATACATCAGCACAACACTGACAACTCTTTCTGTCATGCTTTGTCTAAAGTATTATTACTATTTTTCGCAAATGCTAATCAACATCTTACGAGCCAGCCTTGGAGTTGCTATACTACTCGGCATATGTGTCTTACTCAGTAGTAATAAAAAAGCGATCAATTGGAGACTTGTCTTTACAGGTCTCTTGATACAGATTGTACTTGCTGTCTTGGTGATCAAGGTCCCATTCATGAGTGGGTTCTTTAAGGCTATAGTAGACTTTTTCTTAGTTATCATAGCGGCAGCCCAAGAATCAGCAGGCTTCCTTTTCGGTGGCCTTGCCACTGATACCGCTTTTGGATTTGCTTTTAGCGTGCTTCCGATCATCATATTCTTCTCTGCTCTGACATCACTATTCTATTATTGGGGCATCCTTCAGAAGGTTGTTTATGGTTTTGCATGGGTCATGAAGCGGACGATGAAACTGACAGGTGCGGAGAGTCTTTCCGCTGCTGCAAATATTTTCATTGGACAGACAGAAGCGCCGTTGGTGATTAAACCTTACTTAGATAAGATGTCCAGATCTGAGTTGATGAGTATCATGACAGGTGGTATGGCAACGATAGCAGGTAGTGTGTTTGGTGCGTATATAAGCATTCTTGGTGGTGGATCAATAGAAGCGCAACAAGAGTTTGGTATGCACTTACTCGTAGCTTCCCTTATATCGGCTCCTGCAGCATTGATCGTTGCCAAGTTATTAGTACCAGAACATCCAGATAGAGAAGTGGACGAAGTAATCGACATTCCTAAATCTTCTGCTGGAAATAATATGCTTGATGCATTAGCCACAGGGACATCTGATGGTGTTAGACTCGCTGTCAATGTAGGTGCCATGCTCTTTGCATTTATGGCATTCATATATCTTGGTAACAATGTCCTTGAACTAATAGGCAATGGCTTAAATATCAATGATAACATAGCATCTTTCACTGGTGGTAAATACGATAAATTATCTCTTCAACTATTCATGGGTTACCTATTTGCTCCTCTTGCATGGATCATAGGCATCAATGGAAGTGAAGTCTTATATGTAGGCCAGCTACTTGGTGAAAAGACAATACTTAATGAATTCGTGGCATATGCTTCACTTGGCAATATGCAAGAAGCTGCTTTGATATCTAAGCGCTCTACGATCATCGCTGCGTACGCACTATGTGGATTTGCAAACTTTGCTTCTATAGGTATTCAGATAGGAGGTATCAGCGCACTCGCTCCAAGTCGAAGAAAAGATCTAACAGAATTAGGATTCAAAGCTTTGATCGGAGGAACAATAGCGACTCTTCTTACTGGTTGTCTAGCTGGGGCGTTGATAGCTTAATATTAATATCATCTGCCAACTGATAATCTGCTGCCAGTGTCAATTTCTAAAATCCATATTAAGTTGTGGTTATAGAAAAATGAAACAAATCATCGTATGAAATCTTTTTCTGATTTCCATATTTTTCATCTTAGAATGGCAGGCGTGGAATGCCGCATAGGACTGAACTGGACCTTTAAGGTTTGAGTGATTAATATCACTCAATGAAGGAACGGCAAACAATGGCTTGTCGGTGGGCGGATGTCGGTTGATGGCGCCTTGTAG
>CALHUZ010000199.1 GCA_938039305.1 uncultured Saprospiraceae bacterium | reverse complement strand
TTTATAAGATTGACATAGCTACTGGTGATCGAACGCTCGTATTGGAAAATACCGAATCATTCAATGCATTCTACTTTGATCTGGACTACGATCTGAGATTGGCTTCTAAAGCGACGGCAGATGCTGGTGCTGAGATATTGGCAAAGACGGCTGATGGCTGGAGATCGCTGATCACTTCTACTGGAGATGAAGATGTGAGCATATTGAAATTCAAGGATAAGCAGCATGTCTACGTTGACACAAATATTGGCGAGGAGGATTTATCCTTCTTAGGTGCTCTTGATACAGAGACTGGAACTATAAAGAAATTAGAAAGTGATCCAGCAGGTCAAGTGGATTTTGGAGGCGCTGTGTTTTCTGGAGTAACAGACGAGTTGATTGGCACGGTTTATACATTTGAAAAATCGGACATCTACTGGAGGGACAAGGCTTTCGAAGCAGATTATAATTTTCTAAAAGGCCACTTCAATCAATCAGAGGTTACATTCTCTTCTGGAACACAAGACGAACAGCAATGGATCATCGGAGTTAATTCTGATGTGGATCCAGGTGCGACATACTTCTTCGATAGAAAGACAAAGGAGATCACATTCTTATATCGACCAAGACCAGAGTTGCCTACAGAGCATCTCTGTAACATGACACCAGTTAATTATAAAAGTGTTGATGATCTAACGATACATGGTTACCTAACACTTCCTCGCGAGGCGGAAGCAGGCCCAGTACCAGGCATCATCATGCCACACGGAGGTCCATGGGTACGTGACAACTGGGGCTATCAGTCATATACACAGTTCTTAGCTAATCGTGGCTATGCAGTACTCCAAGTCAACTATAGAGGATCAACTGGTTATGGCAAGAGTTTTCTAAATGCTGGCGATGGTCAATGGGGTCGCAAAATGCAAGATGACCTGTCTAATGGAGTGAAGTACTTGATCGATAATAACATTTGCGGAAGCGATAAGATCGGCATCCTCGGAGGAAGTTATGGAGGTTATGCTACGCTTGCTGGATTGACATTTACTCCTGATCTATATGCTTGTGGTGTATCTATCGTCGGGCCATCTAATCTGTTTACACTTTTAGAAAGTATCCCGGCTTACTGGGAGTCCGCAAGAGCGATGTTTCACAAGAGAATGGGTAATCCTAATACTGAAGAAGGTAAAGAACAAATGAAGGCTATCTCGCCGTTCTTTCACGCCAATAATATCAAAGTGCCGCTACTTGTCGGACAAGGCGACAATGATCCTCGTGTAAAGACTGCAGAGTCAGATCAGATCGTCTCTGCTATGCAAGCACATGACCTGGCTGTCGAATACCTCAACTTTCCAGATGAAGGTCATGGCTTTGCTAATCCTCAGAATAGTATGGCGTTCATCGCTGTATTGGAAAAGTTCTTAGCGAAGCATCTCGGTGGACGTTATCAGGAGGAGGTGCCCGAGACCTTACAAGAGATTATTGAAAAGGTGACAGTTTGTTGACCGGAGGTCAGACGACAGACTTTCAGACGACAGACGACAGACGCGGACAACCGTTTAAGAGACCACGGACGACCGATTTTGCAGACAACCGTTTAGTAGCCAAGGGTTTAGTAGCTAAGGGTTTAACTGTAGATAGTTGAAAGGTCAAAGAAATTCAGACGGCAGATTTGCCAAAATCAAGTATTCATAAATTACTAAACTCTAATGTTCTAACGGTTGTCAGTATTATCGGTGGACCGTCGTCTGAAAACCTGTCTTCAATTCTCCCACCTTAACATAGCCTTAATATACACTTCTGATTCAAGGGCGTTTATAACTTAACACTGTAAAAAGTCCATTATGAAAAAGCAAAAAGCAGGAAGTATCAAAAGCTCACGAAAGCGTAAGAACATCCTCAAAGAATCGGAATTCAAGGTGATCGCTTATCTCTGTCGGATTATGCCTTCTTGGGTGAATCCTGATATGTTAACGACAACAGGAATAGCAGGTAGCGCTGTGATCGCTATAGGTCTATGGTTGGGTATTGACAATCCTTATTGGTTATTGCTATCTGTTGTAGGATTTGCTATTCAGTGGTTTGGAGATAGTCTGGATGGGCGACTTGCTTACTATAGAAACATACCTCGCAAATGGTACGGATGGGCATTAGATCTCAATGCGGATTGGATATCAACTTGTATCATCGGTCTTGGGTTCTACTTTTATTTTCCAGATTGGAAAGTAGTAGCATTTCTATTTGTGATTGCATATGGTGGTTCGATGATTCTTGCATTAATGCGATATAAGATCGCCGATAAATACATCATAGACACTCACCTTGTAGGACCTACAGAATTAAGAATCATCATTTCCATATTCCTCCTTGCGGAAATACTATTCGCAGGGGTGCTTTGGAAGTTTGCACTTGTAGGCTCTATATTATTGATGGCCATTAATTTTTGTGATTCGCTACAGATATTCAAACTTGGTGATGAACGCGATCTAACAGAAAAGGCTCTTAAAACAAACGCTCAATAATTTTATCATATACTCTGTCTTCGACTCAGCCTTCCTGTTTGTCAGGTAGACCTAAACAATAAAAAAACTAACATTGGCTCTTTTCAAAGAAGCTAAAGCATTTGGCAAGGCACAGGTATCAGCCTTCACCGGAGGAGTGGTGGACTATCTATTGATGCTTGTCTGTGTTGAATTATTGAATACGCACTATGTGACTGGTATCGTCATCGGTGGCTTCGTCGGAGCTGTTATTAATTATTCAATTAATCGATATTGGTCTTTTGCCGGATCGACTGTCTCAAGTAAAAAGGAAAACGCTCAACTGCAGATTGGAAAGTTTGTCTTTGTTGTGATCGGGAGTATACTATTGAAGAGTGGAGGCACTACCCTACTTACTGA
>CALHUZ010000198.1 GCA_938039305.1 uncultured Saprospiraceae bacterium | reverse complement strand
GGGCGAAGGTGTATTCTTACATACAAATGTGGAAACATCATATGGTCCTGTGAGAGGAACGAATGGAGGGTTTTATAGATATAGTCCGCAAAGACATAAATTAGAAAGAACTGCACAATTGTCCATTCCTAATCCATGGGGAATAGCTTTTGATGAATGGGGCCAGCCGATTTTTGCTGAGACTTCAGGGCCAGACGTAAGATGGATGTTGCCAGGAACAGTGAAGCCGAGATATGGCCAGGCCACTCACAAGTCGGTTAGTATAATAGAAGATGATCATCGAGTAAGACCTACTTCAGGATTAGAATTTGTATCGAGTAGACATTTTCCAGATGATGTACAAGGTGATCTTTTGATCAATAATACGATCGGCTTCTTAGGCATGAAGCAGCATGAATACTTAGATGATGGAACCGGCTTTAAGACGAAACACAGACAGGATCTCTTCGTAGGGAGTGATGGCAACTTTAGACCAGTAGATATGGAGTTTGCACCAGATGGTTCGCTTTATGTGATCGACTGGCACAATGTACTCATCGGTCACATGCAGCATAATGCGAGAGATCCTTATAGAGATCATGTACACGGTAGGGTTTATAGAATCACATATCCATCACGACCTTTAGTGGAGCCAGCGAAAATCGTAGATGCTTCGATCCCAGAGTTGTTAGACAACTTAAAGTTGCCAGAGTATAGAACGCGTTACAGAACACGCAGAGAACTTCGTGGACGTGATCATGCACAAGTATTAAAAAATGTAACTACTTGGGTTTCAGAATTAAATAAAGGTGAGGACAGATATGAGCATCATCTTTTAGAAGCGCTATGGGTGACTTGGGGATTAAATGATGTAGACCAAAGTCTTGTAGAGCAATTATTAGATGCAAAGGATTTTAGGGCTCGTGCGGCAGCTACAAGAGTTGTAAGGTACGCAGGCCATCAATTAGAAAACCAACAGGAGTTGTTAGAAAAAGCTGCTGCTGATGAACATGGAAGAGTGAGACTGGAAGCTATCACTGCTGCCTCATGGTTGGATAAAGAAGTGGGCATGTCTATACTCAATATAGCAGGCGCACAAACTATGGATGATTGGATCGTGCATGCCTATCAGACCGCTGTCTCACATCTCAATGGTGAGAATGTGAAAAGAACGAAAAAGAAAGAGCTTATGTCTAATCATTTAGAAGGAAAGAACTGGGAAAAGTATGAGAAAGGATTTGAAATTTATAATAAGGATGGGTATTGTGGTACATGTCATCAAGGAGATGGTAAGGGCTTAGTCGCTTCTGGTTTTCCGCCATTAGCAGGAACTAAGTGGGTGCTTGGAGATGAGGAGCGATTGATAAAGTTGACGATAAAAGGACTTCATGGGCCAATCACTGTATTAGATAAGGAGTATCCTGGACAAGTGCCGATGACTCCATTTGGAGGACTGCTGAATGACGACGAGATCGCCGCAGTTCTTACGTATGTACGAAATGATTGGAATAATAAGGCTTCGGTTATTTCAGCAGAAAAAGTCAAAGAGGTTAGAGAGAGTATAAAGGATAAGAAAGGTTTCTATACACCAGAAGATCTCGCTAGTGAACATCCTTTATAAGAATAGCATAATTATCGTAAATTGAATTAATAAAAATACTTGTTGTTATGAAACTTATATATGTGAATATTTCGATTTTACTTTTACTGATCTCACAGCTTGCTGTAGCTCAGATCACTGACCCTGTTGCAACAGAAGTATGGGAGCCAGAGCCACGGGTTGTAACTGCAGGGGCAATGAATGCAGCTCCATCAGATGCTATTGTATTATTTGATGGATCCAATATGGATGGATGGCAACATAAAGATGGAACTCCAATAAAGTGGAAGTTAGACGGTGATGCAATGACTGTAGTAAAAGGAACTGGTCCGATATTTTCTAAAGAAGCTCATGGTGATTGCCAATTACACATAGAGTGGAGAGCGCCAGCTGAAGTCATTAGTGAAGGCCAAGGACGTGGAAATAGTGGTGTCTTTTTGCAAGGTATATATGAAGTCCAAGTTTTAGATAGTTACAACAATCGTACTTACTCTAATGGACAAGCAGGTTCGATATATAAGCAGACGATGCCTCTAGTGAATGCAATGAATCCTCCAGGCCAGTGGAATACTTACGACATCATCTTCAAGGCACCTAAGTTTAATGCAGATGGAATGAAAGTCGCTTCAGCTTTTGTAACAGTGATACACAATGGCGTTGTGATTCAAAATCACACAGAGATTAAAGGAACTACTCCATACATAGGATTGCCTCAGAATCCTGCTCATGGAGAAGCGGGTATACAGCTCCAAGATCATGGGAACCCTGTTAGCTTTAGAAATATCTGGATGAGGAAACTATAATAATCATTAGATTAATAGAAGCTTATGTATATCTCTATCTTGAAGAAAAGTATAGTAGTCTTTATGCTTCTATTATTTGTTTTGGGTTCTAATGGGCAAGACATACCCTTGCCAGAACATCCTAATCCAATATCACAGAGAGATCAGTGGCAGAATTTAAATGGTATATGGGATTTTTCATTTGATTCATTAGATGTTGGTATAGGTGATGAGTGGTTTGAAGAAGGGAAAGATTATAATCAAAAGATCATGGTTCCTTTTCCATGGGGCTCACCATTGTCACAAGTCTCAGATGATGCAGATATAGGTTGGTATAAACGAACTGTCAATGTTGATGTAGACTGGAAGGATAAGCGAACTTTTATAATCATAGGTGCTTCAGATTGGGAGACTCATGTATGGTTAGATGGAGAACTGTTAGGTAGTCATCGCGGGGGGTATGTTCCTTTTGAATTTGAATTAACAGATCACTTAAAATACGGAGAAGATCAATCACTTGTCATCCGAGTAGATGATATGAGAAGATCATTTACTCTTTATGGTAAGCAAGGATATGGGAATGCTCGAGGCATCTGGCAGACGCCTTATCTTGAAGCCAGAGGAGCTGATTTTGTTCAGAGCGTTCAAGTGACTCCTGATATAGATAAAGGTCAAGTTGTCGTCAAGGCTTTCCTGCCTGATGACGTTAAAGAAGAGACTCAGTCGACAGTGAATATCACTTCCGCGGATAATGACATTTCGGGAACGATTACTTTTAAGAAAGGACAGCGTGTTGCTTCGACGACTATTAGTATTCCTGATCAAAAACTTTGGTCATTAGAAGATCCGCATCTATACGACATTAAGATTAGCATTGCAGATGATGAGTTAAGAAGTTACTTCGGTATGAGGAAGATCAGTGTGGTCAATCTTCCTGGCACGGAATATCCCTATATAGCATTGAACAACGAGCCTGTCTATATGCAGTTGGCACTGGATCAATCCTATCATCCAGAAGGGTTCTATACTTTTCCAAGTGATCAATTCATGATAGATGAGATCAATAGAAGTAAGTCTATTGGCTTGAACGGAATTAGAACTCATATCAAAGTAGAGATTCCAAGGAAGCTTTATTGGGCAGATAAGTTGGGATTGCTGGTGATGGAGGATTTGCCTAATAGTTGGGGCGAACCAGAAGAACGCATGCGAAGAGAAGCTACGTATACACTTGAAGAAATGATCAAGAGGGATTATAATCATCCGTCGATATTCTCTTGGGTGATTATGAACGAGACATGGGGGCTTTTCACAGATACAGATGAAGGAAGAAAGTACTTGCCTGAAACTCAGAAATGGGTTGAGTCGCTTTATCATCTGACTAAGTCTTTAGATGATACAAGAATCGTAGAAGACAACTCGATCTGTTGTGGCAGAGGTCATACGGTAACTGATCTTAATTCTTGGCATGTTTATCTTCCGGGATATGAGTGGGACGACTTTCTTCAGACGATCAGTGATAGCTCTTATGAAGGAAGTAGATATCACTATGAAGATGGCTATCGACAAGGGCCGGAACCCAATATCAATTCTGAATGTGGCAATGTCTGGGGATATGATGGAAGTGCCGGAGATGTAGACTGGACATGGGACTATCACCGCATGATGAATGCATTTAGAAAGTATCCGAAGATCGGAGGTTGGCTATATACAGAACATCATGATGTCGTCAATGAATGGAATGGATATTGGAGATTTGATCGAACAGAGAAGAAGACTGGACTTGGAGACATTGTTTCGGGAATGACTCTGAATGATTTGCATAGCGATATATACTTGTCTACTGGCCAAGACATATCCTATACCGTAACTGCTAATGAAGAGATTGATATACCGCTATATCTTTCAGTCATGACAGGGCGAGTGTTAGATGGAGATCTTACGCTGACTTATGAAATGGATGTAGTGACACATCTTGGTGAATCACAAAAGAAGATTTATACGAATACAAGATCTGTAAAATATGCCCCTTGGATGCAGTCAGAACCAGAACCGCTTAAGATCACGGTTCCAGATGTGCAAGGATTAATTACGTTGAAACTGATTCTAAAAACTAACACTGGCGAAATCGTCCATCGAAACTTTGTTCACTTTAAAGTTGATGCTCCTGCTAATTCTACTGATTATAAAGTTTTCTCTATTGCACCGAAAGATTATAAAGATGCTTCATGGACGAAGAAGAGCTGGGATGTCTTAGATGGTAAAAAGGTAAATGGTGCGGGCAAAGGTTATTTTGAATATGAGTTTGAAATCTCAAATCCAGAGGAGTTGGCTAAAGCAAAAGTTGCTTATGTGATTTTAGAAGCATCCGCTAAAGAGCTGTTTGTGAAAGATCAAGAAGAGTATAATCGCGATCAAGACTTTATGAAAGGCTCAAGGGTTTTTCCAAGTAGTAATCCCAACTCCTATCCTATGACTGATGAAGTCACTTT
>CALHUZ010000197.1 GCA_938039305.1 uncultured Saprospiraceae bacterium | reverse complement strand
TAAATAGATCACGGGCGACCTTCCATAAACTATATTGACTTCTTATTTGGCTTGGTTTAACCCACTCTTTATTAGTGGACTGTTCTTTAGGAATTTATGGCGCGAGGGGCCATTTCACTAAGGGGCAAAAAAAAGGTCCTCCAACCACGGACGACCTGTAAACCCCAAAAAACCAATTGAAAACAATCACTTATAAGACGGCGGCTTTTTGCGATCACACATTTTTTACGTTGATTATAGGGGCGGATATTTACATATTTTTAAATGGCATGCATACTTACTTGTAGGCCAAGTAATTAGAATAAAATAGCATTGAAATAAATTATAGAAATAAATGGCTTATTCTGATCTATCCTGGGATCATCAGAGAAAGTAGAAAGATGATCGTCATCGCCGTCAGTCCAAATACTGCAGTCATAGCGGTCTGAATCTTATAACCTTGCGTCACTGAGAACCCAGTCATCTGGGTGATGACCCAGAAGAAACTATCATTGACATGAGAGACCACTGCAGACCCTGCTGCTATCGATAGAACTGTAAGTGTCGTATACCATTCAGAATCGAGGCCTAGGTCACCCATCATCGAAGCCATGATCGATGCTGTCGTAAGCAAGGCCACAGTAGAAGATCCTTGACAAGTCTTTAAAGTAGCTGCCAGCAGAAAAGGAATTAGTAAACCCATATTGCTTCCTGCAAACATGTCCCCTATCAAAGCCCCCAATTCTGAATTCTTAAGTACTTGACCGAATATGCCTCCTGCACCTGTGATCAGCATAATCGGCGCAGCGGCTTTAAGAGAATCTCCAAGCCATCCCGAGGTGGACAGCATCTGCTTGTCGAAATTCTTGGGCAAGGTGAATGATATCAAGACACCTATCAATAAGGCTATCACGGGCTGGCCTATGAAGCCGATCCACTCCGCTAAAATGCCCGAGCCAAATGGCTGGCTATCCATAGATGAAAAAGTACCGAGGACAATTAAGCTAATTGGTATAATGATCGGCAGAAAAGATCGAAAAGCTGATGGACCAATGAATTCTACCCTCTTCTTTTCACTCACACTTTCATTTAGAATTTCCTTTTCTTGATCTACACTTTCTACTTTAATCTTACTGATCACTTTATTAATGAACAGATAGCAGACTGCACAAGTCACACTACTTACCAGCAATCCCCAGATCATCACTTGACCAAGGGAAGCTTCAAGAACAGCCGCAGCAGCAACAGGTCCAGGTGTAGGCGGCACCATCACATGAGAAGCTAACAGTCCAGTCGCAAGTGCAGCAGTTGTAGCAGCTATCGGAACGCCTGCCTTCTTAGCCATCACCTTATTAAGCGGGCTCATGATTATAAAACCGCTATCCGCAAATACAGGAATCGAAATAATGTATCCTGTAATCATCATCGCCAATGTCACAAAGCGCTCCCCTATCCAACCTAAGATCTTATTAGCTAAGACAAGTGCTCCACCAGATCTTTCTAAGAATGTCCCGATCATCACGCCGAAGAGTATGATGAGCCCTATATTTCCCATGAGGGATCCAAACCCTTGATTGATACTACTCACTAAAAGCGTTAGCTCCATACCTGAGCAAAGTGCAAACACAATCGCTCCTCCTAAAAGACTTAGAAATGGGTGCAACTTATAAATCACTGCAGAAGCAATGATGAAGACAAGAGATAGGATAAGCGCGATGAAGAGCATAGATGATCAGTTACTATCTTCTAAAAATAGGAAATAGGAATCAGATCAAGTCAAATATCACAAGTTTCTAAAAATTCAGTTGCCTGAACTGTTCAGTCTTTTAATCGATCATTGGTGTAACCGTGAATTTTCTAAATTCTACAGGGCCATGATCGCCTTGAATAAAGAACGATCCAGGCATGCCCTCCTCTGAATCAAGTGCGCCTCCAGTAATGCCAGGTATGATCTGATCTGTTATAATCGCTTGTCCATTAGCCACTATAGTCACTCTGTTGCCATTCAATGTGATATCATATGTCTGCCATTCTCCCGGCGCTTTAGCCGCCATGACATTGGGAGTAAGGAATCCATAAATTCCTCCAAACAATATAGACGCTGGATCCATCCCTTTGTTATCAGCTATCTGTACTTCATATCGTCCACGGAGATAGATACCACTATTGCCATCCTTTTGAATTCGGAATTCAGCATGCAATTTGAAATTTGAAAATACTTGGTCTGATATCAAATTAGAACCTGGCTTTGGACTTTTTAAAATACCATCATTTACCTCCCACTGATTCATTTCTCCAGAAGGATGCCAGCCTGAAAGGTCTTTTCCATTAAACAGCTCTATAGGCTTTCCCCACTTTGGTGAACTTGAGTATGGCATCTTTTCTGCCTTCGTGCCTACCCAATTGCTCACTGAGCCATCGGTGTAAACCATGAAACCTTGAAGTCGATCACCTACAAGCCTCCCATCAAACATCATATAAGTTGAACCTGGCTCCCACTGCGGTGGAATGGCAAATTTAAATCCACCATCTTTTAATACAATCTCACTCACGGGACGTGCACTTCCCATAGCATAGACGAATCTTCCAACCAGTGTATTGATGCCAGAATGAGAGATCTCCAACCAAGAAGGAAGCTCCTTTCCATCTTTTGTAATAACCAAATCCCACCGCCCTTCTAACTCATGTGCTTCTTGGGCAGAAACTGTAAGAGCTGTTGATATGCTCAATGTGATAAGTAGAAAGAAAACTATGAGTGTTCGCATGTTTATGATTAGAGTATTTAAAATAATA
>CALHUZ010000196.1 GCA_938039305.1 uncultured Saprospiraceae bacterium | reverse complement strand
TGCAGACTTCAAAGCAACCATCTAAGCTACAAGTCGCTTCATTGCCACAAGGTACTTACCTGCTCGAAGTTAAAGATCATCACTCAGGCAAGAGCATAATTGAAAAGATTGTGAAGGTGAATCAATAGTTGCTCTTTCATTTCGTGATTCCCGTTTTCTTACTCTCCCTCATAAAGGAAATGCTGCGCAAGGCAGAGGGTTCCTTTTTAATTATTTGCTCAAGTTGAAATTACTACCCACATGGGTAGGAAAAAGGCTATTCCTATCGATGATCTTTGCTTTGTTCTTTAGATGATATGCATCTATAACGCATTGATAACCAAAACAGAATGTTATGAAGTCCTCCTTTCAAAGCATTAAGCTCTTTATTATTTTTACCTTTCTATTATTAACCTCTATGTCTTTTGGGCAGATCAATTTCGAGCAATCACTTTCTGTTAACGAAGCAGGTGCCGATCCTCATGCTTCAGCTATTTTGGATTTAGCAAGTAGTGAGAAGGGACTTCTTATACCTCGGATGACAACTTCTCAAAGAACTGCCATCACCGGCACAGAGGGGCTCATGGTCTATGACACCACAACTGATAGTTTCTGGTATCACGATGGAGCATTATGGAATAACGTAGGGGCAAGCGCTTCTGCTTTTGAAAATTTAAATGGAGTAGTAAGAAGCACTGGGGATAATTCTACAGATGACTTTGTTTTTGGAGCAAACGAATTGCCAACTGGCGAAGTGTCTGACAAGTTTTTCTTTTACGACAAAGGTCAGAGTGCTTTTCGCGGGGGAGAATTATTTCAATCTAGAAATTGGATTCCTGATTCTTTGGGTGAGAACTCTTTTGCTTATGGCTTTAATACTTTAGCTGATGGCTACGGTTCTATGGCTTTAGGGGCTGGGGTTGAAGCATCTGGGAGTTTATCTATGGCATTTGGTGCATCGTCAAAGTCAACTGGATCTTCGTCGATATCCTTAGGAACGAATAACGTTGCCTCTGGACAAAATTCAATAGCAATTGGTACGGGTATTTATAGTACTAAAAGACATTCGTTAGTCGTAGGGAGCTATAATGTATTTGAACCCTGTGAGTGTTTTGGTCCTTCTATTGACAATGCGCTTTTTTTGGTTGGGAATGGGACAAGCTTTGGTAATAGATCAAATGCTTTTGCTGTCAATCAAAATGGAAGTATAATTGGATCGGGACCTTCGTTGACATACTTGTTTTCAACGCCAAGTGAATCAGGTGGCCCTTTTAGTCGGAATTCTGATAAAATTTCACATGATAAAATGTCTTCGTCTGATACCTTGGCACTATTTGGATTCAATGCCTTTTTTGGCTCTCCCACTGATCCAATTTATAAAGGATCGCTATCCAGCGGTTTGATAGACATTACTTCAGGTGTACGTTTGAGTTCTGGAGTTGCATCTTTTAGTTCTGGATTGAATGCGATCGCAGCTGGCTATGCATCTTCTGCATTGGGGCATCAAGTGGTATCTACGAGCTATAGCGGTTTAGTAATTGGAATGTTTAACGACTATCAAGAATTGCCAATCGAAACATCTCCCACATCAGATACACCTCTTTTTACAATTGGAAATGGTGATGATGAACAAAGTAGATCCAACGCCATGGTCGTTCGAAAGGATGGGTTAGTAGAGATTGGAACCACAAGGCTAAGAGATACTTTTGACTTTTCTAAAAACGAAGCAATTTTCAGAATGGGGGCCAACGTTACTCCAGATTTAGATAATGTATACAACAGCGGCGGCTCCAACTTTAGATGGAAAAAAGTCTTCTCCGCTACAGGAACCATACAGACATCTGATATTCGCGCCAAGAAGAATATTAATTCACTACCATACGGTCTGAATGAAGTAATGTCTTTGCGTCCAGTCTCTTATGATTGGAAAGACAACATAGAGAAAGGGCACAAGTCTTTAGGCCTAATTGCACAAGAACTACTGGATGTTATTCCTGAAGTTGTCAATGTGCCCGAAGACGATAATGACTTATTAGGTGTTAACTATGCTGAACTTATTCCAGTTTTAATTAATGCTATTCAAGAGCAGCAGGAAGTGATAGAATCCTTACAGATTGAACTGTTCACTCAAGGTCAGAAAATTGAAATGTTAGTGGACTGATTTAATCTTAAAAAACTCCAAGTCTCTCATTCTGCTTCCTCTATTCAGCAGAAAACCATCTACTTCATTAGAACTATTGAATGAAAAGACTATGCTGCTGGCTACACGCTCCGCGGGTATAAAAACTTCTTTTGACTTCTCGTTGAGTAGGACCTTTCCCATTTTGGTGTTATTGATATACAACTTGTCATCAAGAGCTTCGAGCTCAAATACTATGTTGAGTTCGGGGGAATGGAACAGACCTTGGTAAGTCTTATGGTCGATTACCAACTTTTCTACAGCGCGTTTGCGTTCTATTCTTCCTTCATATTCACCTCCTACGAGAATTGTTCCACTTTCATATCGCTCAGTGTTACCCGAGTGAAAAATAATTGAAGCTCTTGCTTCAGGTATAGCGAATGTCGTATCTGAAAGTGCTACTATAGAAGTCTCTTGCTGACCTTCAACTATAATGGTCAGGTTATTATCACTATCTGAATTTATAGTCACGTCCATTTCATTGTTGAATAGATATTCGCCTACGTATTGTTGTGCCATTTCTTTGGTGATTTCTACAAGAGGTACGATAGGGGCTGAGTTTTCTTCTTGTGTTTGTAGGTAAGAGTTGAAGATGACTTTGCCTATATCTTGGACAGGTTCTATATCTCCCCAATTACTCAGAACTATAAAGGCGAGTTCTTTGTCTGGCATGAACGCTATTTGAGTGCGAAAACCAGAAGGAGTTGCTCCGGAGTGTTCAATTATATCATGATCTCGGTAATTGCCCAAAGACAAGCCAAAGCCATAATCGACAGACTGTCCGTTGTCTAGCTCTCCTTTGTTTTTCATTAATTTAAATACCTCCGGAAACAAAGATTCCTTCTGTAGTGCTTGTGCCCAG
>CALHUZ010000195.1 GCA_938039305.1 uncultured Saprospiraceae bacterium | reverse complement strand
TTCAATTACAATTTTCATGCGTTCCCATACCAGTCGCATAGCTTGTATGATCATGGCTTCTTCTACTCTTATGATCTCGTCAATTAGGTCTCTAATGATTGGGAAATTATGATTCCCGAGCTGAGTTCTTAACCCATCTGCGATGGTATTGGGATTAATAGATGGCTCTATTTTACCCGACAAAAGAGATTTATAGGCATCATCCGCATTTGAGGGCTCAGCTCCAACAACTTTAGTGTTAGTTGCGTCATAGTGACAGGCAAGACATGCTCCAGCACCAACGCCACCACCTCCGATAGGGGAGACGATGAAGTCCAGATGGTCAACTTGATTGAGTAGTTCTTGTGTCATAGTAGATTGTCCTAAGATCACGTCGATGTCATTAGATGGATGTACGGGAGTTGCACCTTTTTTCCTTACAATTTCAAGAAGTGTTCGCTCTCTATCCGCTAAAGTACTTGGACATAAAATAACCTGGCCACCGTAGGTTTTTACAGCCGCAATTTTTACTTCAGGAGCATTTTCTGGCATTACGATATATGCAGCGATGTTAAGAGCTTTAGCTGCAATCGATAGAGCTTGAGCAAAATTTCCTGAAGAATGAGTAGCAACCCCTTTTGACTTTTGTTCATCGGAAAGTAGCATTACCGCATTCATGGCACCTCTGATTTTGTAGGCTCCACCTTTTTGAAAATTGTCGCACTTAAGGAAAAGGTTGCACCCTGCTATCTCATTAATCATACTTGACGTCATGACAGGAGTCCTATGTACGAATGGCTCCACACGAGTCATTGTATCTTTTAAGTCTTGATGAGGAGGTAGCATACTTTTAATTGTAAGTGCCTAATGTACCAGAAAGCTTTCTATATGTAATACTTGAAGATTATAAATATTATCCTCTTACTCTAAGATGTGCGAGTTGCTTTCGAGCGTCTTGATAACCAAGTTCAAGATTAGAAATGATGCGATCTTCCTTAAAAGCAAGAGGACTTCCTAAAAGTCTTGAAGGTCGCACATAGTACATTTCAACATCCCCTTTCACACGTTTAGTAGGCCATACATGTCTTGCCATCGTAACATCAACTACGATCACTTTTTCAATATGCTTCTTTCCATTTAGAAAACTAAGGGGCCGATTATCGACGATGCCGCCATCTAAGTACAGACTATCTTCTATTCTATGTGCTTGAAATACTGGGAGTGTGGCGCTTGCTATGATATACTCAGCTAGTTGCCCTTCTGGTATTTGCGATATGGTTAAGTACTTCGATTTTCGTTTGGTTAGATCATAAACTACAAGGCCATAATCAAGCCCTGAAGAACGGACCTTATCTTCATCGATTCCTAATCTAATTACTTCTTTTAAAGGGGTCACATCTAGACCGCGATTGCGAATAGAGCCCTTCATCCATTCGTAGAATAGTTTTCGATTTGATACGGAAGGGCGCTCTTCTGGAAGGTCTGCAAAGACCTTGGCATAGTTGAGATTTTGCCATATATCAAGAGCCAGTTGAATATTGTTTTGGACAAAAGCTGCGCCATTGATGGCTCCAACAGATGTGCCATAAACCGCACTGATTGAGGTGTCAAGCCCCATGTCTATAAGTGCTTGCCAAACTCCTATCTGAAAGCTGCCTCTTGATCCACCTCCTGAAAAAACTAACCCTATATTTTTTTCTCTACTCACGTTATAGCTAACGCTCGATTAGTATTCTTCGTTCATTTCAACACTTGTTTGGGTATTTTTAAATAACTTATTATTTCAATGACAATAACATCTATTAAAGACTGGGCAGAAGAAGATCGACCTCGAGAAAAGATGTTGATTAAAGGTCGTGAAGCGCTTAGTGACGCTGAGTTAGTTGCGATACTCCTGGGTTCAGGTTCAAGATCTGAGTCAGCTGTGGCTTTGGCAAAGAGAATCCTGGAGGAAGCAAAGAACCTTGATGATTTGGGTCGAAAGCCATTAGATTTTCTGATGTCCTTCAAAGGAATAGGTGAGGCTAAAGCCATTACTATTGCTGCTGCTCTTGAATTGGGGAGGAGAAGGCAGATCGCAATGCCAGAGAAAAAAGTGAAGATTAGATCCAGTCAACAGGCCTATGATGTGTTGGGTCCTTTGCTCGTTGATCTTCCTCATGAGGAGTTTTGGATAGTCTGTCTTAATCGGGCTAATATGGTGATCTCAAAAGAGAAAGTGAGTACGGGAGGTGTTGCTGGTACCGTCGTTGATGCTAAGATTGTATTTGCTTTAGCGCTAAGACAAAGTGCATCATCGATCATTATGTATCATAACCACCCTTCAGGCCAGATTCAGCCTAGTCATCAGGATATTTCTTTGACTAAGAAACTTGCCGCAGCTGGTGATCTGCTGGATATAAAGGTTCAAGATCACATAATAGTTGGTCAAGAAGGATACTATAGCTTCATAGACGAGGACATGTTATAAAATAAAAAAAGCCACTTCACAATGTGAAGCGGCTCTGATATATTTTACGAAAGTGGTGCTAAATCTTATGCTCCACCATAGTTTTCTTCTCTGTATACTGCATTAAGGATCGTATTACGTCTTTCTACAGAAGGCTTTGTAAAGTTCTTTCTTCTTCTGATTTCCTTTAATAAACCAGTCTTCTGAAACTTTCTTTTGTATCTCTTAAGTGCTCTGTCTATTGACTCTTCTTCCTTGACGTTAATTATTAGCATATACGTTTTATCTTATTATTTGTCCTTAACGGGCGGCAAATGTAGTATTAATAGGTCAATCAAGCAATAAGTAGAAATAAAAAGTGCCGATATTTCTATCAGCACTGACTTTTTCCTCGTGTATGTCACTTAGGTTGATCGTGATTACACCCTTGATTCTTTTATCATTTGATTCCCAAATAACAAAATCACCATCGAAGAGATTGCAAATAGTATCATGGGTAAAGAATTTGATTTAAAAATATACTTTTTGACTATATGAGTCAATACCCAGAAATAGGGACAAAAAAGGGGCCAACATCCGCGATGAAGGCCCCAAAAGCTCTTTTTAACTTTTCTTTTATGTAATCTACTTAGCGGCTGCGTATTTTGCCTCGACTGTATTCCAGTTGATGATGCCTAAGAATGCCTGAACGTAATCAGGTCTCTTGTTCTGATAGTTAAGGTAGTAAGCATGCTCCCAAACATCGATGCCTAAGATAGGCTTGCCTCCGCATCCGATACCTGGCATAAGCGGATTATCTTGGTTAGCTGTGCTGCATACCTCAACCTTTCCTCCTTCATGTACACAAAGCCATGCCCATCCAGAACCAAATCTAGTACCTGCTGCTTTCGCAAATGCTTCTTTAAAACCGTCATAAGAACCGAAGGCTGCATTGATAGCATCCGCAAGCTCACCAGATAGTCTTCCACGACCCTCAGGAGCAATGCACTCCCAGAAGAGGCTATGGTTATAGAAGCCACCACCGTTGTTACGTACAGCACCATTCGTCATGTCAAGAGAAGTCAAAATCTCTTCTATGCTTTTGCCTTCAAGATCAGTACCTGCGATAGCGGCATTGAGCTTATTAGTATATCCGTTGTGATGCTTTGAGTGATGTATCTCCATGGTACGTGCATCGATTGCTGGCTCAAGGGCATCATATGCATATCCAAGATCGGGAAGTGTAAAAGCCATATTATTATTTTTTTGCGTTAGTAATTAAAAATTGTCTTCATATTGTTGAACGACGACGAAGATAAGAAGTTTACTTTTGTGGTTCTTATTTATGACAATAAAGGCAAGATGAATACAAGAAAAGAGAAAGATTCTATCGGATATATAGATGTTCCGGCAGATGCATATTGGGCTGCTCAAACACAGCGAAGCATAGAAAACTTCAAGATTGGTGGGCAGAAGATGCCGATTGAGATTATTAAAGCTTATGCCATATTGAAAAAGGCAGCGGCAAGAACTAACTGCAGCTTAGGTGCCTTGGACCAAGCTAAATCAGATCTCATAAGTGAAGTATGTGATGAGATAATGACAGGGAAATTGGATGATCAGTTTCCTCTTGTTGTATGGCAGACTGGCAGTGGGACGCAGACCAATATGAATGTCAACGAAGTAATAGCTAATAGAGGTCATGTCATTCAGGGAGGATCTTTGACTGATGAAAGCAAAGTGCTTCACCCTAATGATCACGCTAATAAGTCACAATCCTCTAACGATACTTTTCCAACAGCAATGCATATCGCCGCCTATCAAATCCTCATGGAAGTAACCATTCCAGGCTTAACGAAACTCAAAGAGACATTAGAGACTAAGTCTGAAGAGTTCAAGGATGTGGTCAAAATCGGTAGAACACATTGTATGGATGCAACTCCTGTGACACTTGGACAAGAGCTTGGAGGCTATGCATCACAATTGGATCATAGTATCAGAGCGATTAACAACACATTGGCGCATCTGTCTGAGCTAGCGCTTGGCGGAACGGCGGTAGGCACAGGGCTTAATACTCCTAAAGGTTATGCTGTCGCTGTCGCAAATGAAATAGCTGCATTAACTGGGTTGCCATTCGTAACAGGAGAAAATAAATTTGAAGGACTGGCTGCTCATGATGCTATTGTGGAATCGCATGGTGCATTAAAGACAGCAGCGGTTGCTCTAACTAAGATTGCCAATGACATAAGACTTTTAGCTTCTGGTCCTCGAAGTGGAATTGGTGAGATCACAATACCAGCTAATGAACCTGGCTCTTCTATCATGCCTGGAAAGGTGAATCCTACACAAGCAGAAGCGATGACTATGGCTATGGCTCAGGTGATAGGTAATGACGTTGCTATCAATGTAGGAGGTATGACTGGACATTTTGAACTCAATGTTTTCAAGCCAATGATGATATATAACTTTCTTTCTTCGGCTAGGTTAATCGGTGACACATGCCGTAGTTTCAATGATAATTGTGTGTCAGGATTGGAGCCAAACAGATCTCGCATTAAAGAACATCTTGACAATTCATTGATGTTGGTTACTGCTTTAAATACTAAAATAGGCTATGATAAAGCGGCTGATATAGCTAAGAAAGCATACAAAGAAGGTACTACCTTAAAGCAGGCTTCTTTAGCTTTGGGATATCTAACAGAAGAGGAGTTTGACATGTGGGTGAGACCAGAGAATATGATAGGAGAGTTATCTTAAGCACTAACATCTCTTATTTATTGGAAATTTAGGTGCACAAACATTATCTTTGCGCACTATTTCAAAAAAGACTGCTGACGATGAGCGCCAATGCAGAATTTGTTATCCCTTATTTGGGTCTGTCAAATGGCACTTATCAGTTCTTTTTTGAGCTTGACAAAAAGTTCTTCACTTCTTTCGAAAAGTCGATCATAGAAGAAGGGCAGATGAAAGTAGAAGTCAGCTTCGAAAAACAAGATCGAATGGTGGTTCTGTTGGTTTCAGGAAGTGGATATTATGCTTCTGATTGTGATAGATGTCTGGCACCAATACAAGTACCTGTTGATTTTAATGATCGTATGATTATAAAAATTCAGGAGGCCGATCTGACACAAGAAGACGAAGTATACTATTTGGCTCCGAACACAAGCCACATAGATCTCAAGCCCTTTGTGCATGAATCTATACTACTACATCTGCCGATAAAGAACTTAAGAGATTGTCAAAAAGATGAATTTCAGTTTTGTGATCAAGATGTATTAAAGAATCTTGGCACGATCGAGGAAGAACATAATATACCAGAGGGTGAGGACCCCTGGGAGGCATTAAGAAAACTTAATTTAGAATAGAAGCGATCATATTTAAAGGTCCTTCAATAAGATAACATTACAATGGCGCATCCTAAGAGTAGAATATCAAAGCAGCGTAAGCGTAAGAGAAGAACTCATAAAAAAGCGACTCCACCACAAGTAGCTATTTGTAAGACTACTGGCGAGTCACATTTATATCACCGTGCCTATTGGCATGATGGTAGTATGTATTATAAAGGCCAAGTGGTGATACAAGCCGACGAAGATCTCGATTAAAGAGACTCTTTACAGTGTATGAAAAAACATCGCCCCTTCGCTCTTATAGACGTAGGGGCTTTTTAATTTGTAGTTCGTAGATATAAATAACATGAAAAAGATACTTAACACAGTCGATGCACCAAGCCCAGTTGGTCCATACAATCAATCAGTTCTTGCGGGAGATACATTATATCTTTCTGGCCAGATAGCTCTTGATCCTGCTACAGGAGAACTTGTACAATCGTCGATAGAGGATGAAACACATCAAGTCATGAAAAACTTGAAGGCAGTCCTAACCAATGCTGGGTTAACATTTGAAAATGTTGTGAAGTGCTCTGTATTTGTAAAGAACATGCAAAACTATTCTCGCATCAACAGCGTGTACGCTCAATATTTTAATGAAGACACAGCACCTACAAGGGCGCTTGTAGAAGTAAGTGCTTTGCCGAAATATGTAAATGTTGAGATTTCGGCTATAGCCGTAAAATCTTAAGCACAATCGGCACAAGCATAATTCCTAGCTAAAAGAAAAAGTAACACTATGAAAAAGACAGTACTCTCATGTATACAACCCACTGGCGAGATGCACCTTGGCAACTACTTTGGTGCTGTCAGAAATTGGGTCGACTTACAAGCCGAATATGATTGTTTCTATGGCGTGGTAGATTATCATGCTATCACCATGCCTTATGACATCAATAAGATGCGTAATAAGACATGGGATCTAATCATGGATTTAGTAGCAGTGGGAGTAAAGCCTGAACACTTGTTTATACAGTCGCTTATACCTGAGCATGCTGAGCTTTGTTGGATCTTAAACTGCTTCTGTTCTTATGGACAACTCACAAGAATGACACAGTTTAAGGATAAAAGCCAATCAGATAACCTAAAGTCTGGAGACAACTATATATCTGCTGGACTTTTGGATTATCCTGTTCTTCAGGCTGCAGATATTCTTATTTATAAAGCTGACTTT